>JAAYBP010000251.1 GCA_012730075.1 Acidimicrobiales bacterium
CCCAGTCGGCGACGTCGTCACCGTTGGCGACCGCCCGCCCCCCGGCGGCCTCGATCTCGGCGACCACCTCGTGAGCCGGGTTGTCCGCGCTCGGGGTGCCGTCGAGCTCGCGCCCGAAGTCGTTGACGACGACGAGCGCCCCCTGGCGGGCGAGCTCCAGGGCGTGGGCCCGCCCCAGACCACGGCCCGCGCCGGTGACGATGACGACCCGGCCGTCGCAGATGCCTTCGGACACGTGTGCTCCTCGATCGCGGTTCGGAGATACCTGACGGGTCGTCAGATTACCGATCGGGTCGTTAGGGTCCGAGTCCGTGCAGATCGGCGCGACCCTGTTCGCCACCGACCGGAGCTGGCATCCCGGCGAGCTGGCCCCCGAGCTCGAGGCACGGGGCTACTCCTCGCTCTGGCTCCCCGAGCACACCCACATCCCACTCAGCCGCCTGACCCCGCCGCCGACCGGCGAGGATCCGCTGCCGGAGATGTACAAGCGGACCCTCGATCCGTTCGTGGCCCTGACGTGGGCAGCCGCCGCCACCGAGCGACTGCGCCTCGGCACCGGCATCCTGCTCCCCGCCCAGCGCGACCCGATCATCACGGCCAAGGAGGCGGCCACGCTCGACCACCTCTCCGGCGGCCGGCTCGAGCTCGGCGTCGGGTTCGGTTGGAACGAGGACGAACTGGCCCACCACGGCGTGGCGATGCGCGACCGGCGGACCGTCGTCGAGGAGCGGGTGCGGGTCATGCAGGCGCTGTGGGCCGACGAGGAGGCCGAGTTCCACGGCGCCCACCACGACCTCGCCCCCTCGTGGGCCTGGCCCAAGCCGGTGCAGACCGTCGTGCGGCCCGGACCCGACGGGGGCCAGGTCGAGCGGCCCGGCGTGCCGGTGCACCTCGGCGGGATCTCCAGCCCGACCGTCTTCGGCCACGTCCAGCGGTGGGGCGACGGCTGGATCCCCATCGGCGGCGCCGGCCTCACCGACGACATCGGCCGGTTCCGCGCCGAGGCGCAGGCCGCCGGTCGCGACCCGGGTCGGTTGAAGGTGCTGACCTTCGGCACGCTGCCGACCCCCGAGAAGCTGGCCCACTACGAGGCGATCGGCGTCGACGAGTGCGTCCTGCGGCTGCCGTCGGCCGACCGCGACGAGGTCCTCCGAACCCTCGACTCCTACGAGCCCCACCTGACCCGCTGACGGGACCGACGTCCAGTGCCGCGGCTGGGGGCCGGGTGTGCCACGCTCCCGCGATGAGGGAAGCACGCTGGAGGGGTTTGGTGGCGGTCGTGGCGGCCGCCGTAGGGGTGGTGGCGACGGTCTCGCCCGTCGGGACGGCGCCGGCCGGTGCCGCCGAGCCCGCCGTGGTGATCACCGAGATCCACTACCACCCGGCCGTCGACGGCCGGGAGTTCCTGGAGCTGCACAACCCCGGCGACGAACCGATCGGGATCGGCGGCGCGTGCCTCACCGCCGGCATCGGGGGGTGCTTCGCAGCGGGCACCGCGATCCCGGCCGGGGGCTTCGCGGTGGTGGTCGAGTCGCCGGCCGACTACGCCGCCGCCTTCCCGGGTGCACCGGCGCCGGTGCTGACCTACACCGGGTCGCTCTCCAACGGGGGCGAGCGGGTGACCGTCACCGACGGTGACACGGTGCTCGACACGGTCGAGTACTCCGACTCGTCGCCGTGGCCGTCGAGCCCCGACGGCAACGGCCCGTCGCTCGAGCTGCGGGACCCGCTCACCGACGACAACGACACCGCCGCGGCCTGGGAGGCGTCCGATCCGGCCCCCACCCCCGGCGCCGCGAACAACTCCTGGGGCCGCGGTCCGGCGCCGGTGATCGGGGACGTCGCGGTGGGACCGACGGCGGCGGGCGCGCCCACCGCCGTGACCGCGACGGTGAGCGGAGCGGAGACCGTCGAGCTCGAGCTGGTGATCGGCTTCGGCACCGCTCGGGTCATCGCCATGGCCGACGACGGCGCCCACGGCGACGGGGCGGCCGGCGACGGCGTCTACGGCGCGACCGTGGCCGCCCAGCCGGCGAACACGCTCGTCCGCTACCGGGTGCTGGCCTACTCCGGCGACGCCCGCTCCACCGTTCCCGACGCGGGCGACGCCCGGCCGCGACTCGGCTTCGTCGTCGCCCCGACGACCCCGCCGACCGCCCTGCCGCTCCTCCAGTGGTTCATCGACCCCGACGACCTCCGCACCCTGATGGAGAACATCACGACGAACGACTACGTGCCGGCGGTGGTCGCGTACGGCGGACAGGTCTGGGACGGCGCCGAGGTCCGGGGCCAGGGCAACACGCGCGACGAGCCCAAGGTGAGCTTCAAGTTCAAGATGCCCGACGGCCAGCCACTGGTCGCTCCCGGCCTGATCACGGACCCGGTGGACGAGTTCGTCATCGACGACGACCGCGTCGACGCGATGGGCACCACCACGCTCATCGGCCTCGACGCGTACGGCGAGCGCAACCCGTTCATCCCCCAGCGCGCCAAGGTGCGCGTGCACCGCAACGGCTCCTTCTTCGGGCTGTTCACCTTCCTCGAGGAGTGGGAGGACGCGTTCTTCTCGCGTGTCGGTCTCGATCGGCCCGGGGCCGCGGTGTACGAACCCGAGGGGGTCGACGGCGTGTTCGTCGACGAGGGCTCACCCGACGCCCTCCGCCCGCGCTTCGAGGAGCTGGCCGGCGACGACGACTACGAGGGCCTCTACGAGCTGGTCCAGGTGATCGACTCGCCGCCCACGCCGGAGCGGACCGCCCGCCTGCGCGACCTGTTCGACGGGCCGGCGCTGGTCGAGTTCCTGGCCATGGGCGCCGTGCTCCAGCACTGGGACCAGACGGTCCACAACTTCTTCCTGATCCGCGATCCCGACACCGGGCGCTGGCGCTTCGGACCGGTCGACCTCGACAACTCCCTCGGCCTGCCCCCCCACGGCACTCCCCCGACCAGCCTGAGGATGAGCCGGGTCTTCCCGTTCGGTCCGGACAGCCTCGTGAGCGCCCTGCGCACCGATCCGGTGTTCTCCGAGATGTACTTCCGTCGTCTGCGCACCCTCGCCGACGACCTGCTCGCCGGGGGGCGGCTGGAAGCGAGGGCCGACGCCCTCGCCCCGTGGATCGCCACCGACGTCGAGCAGGACCGGGTGCGCTACGGGCGGGTCCACACCGCCGCCCAGGGCCGCGCCGCGTTCAGCGACTACCTCGACTTCCGGGAGGGGCTGCTGCTCGACGTCCACCGCGGCGCGTTCGAGGTCCCGGGGCCGCCGTCCTCCGGTCTGAACGTCGTGGTCAGCGAGATCGCGTACGCGGCCACCGGTGGGCCGGGCCACGACCTCGTGGAGCTGCACAACCCGTCGACCGAGGCGATCGACCTGTCGGGTTGGACGATCGAGGGGGCCGCTACCAGCGAGCTCCCCCCGGGAACGGTGCTGCCCGCCGGGGCGTTCCTCGTCGTC
>JAAYBP010000252.1 GCA_012730075.1 Acidimicrobiales bacterium
CCCGTCCTTCTCCTCCTGGGAGAACATCGCCCCGGCCGAGGAGATCGACCGCAGGGACGACAGGTCGCGCCCCGGGCGGGCGTCGAGCTCGGCCCGCATCGGGCGGGCGAACGGATCGCCGACGATCGTCACCGCGGTCACCCGCTCGCGCGCGACGGTGTCCCACATCTCGGCGGGGTCGAAGCGACGGCCCTCCAGCAGCACGATCGTGCCGCCGACCGCCAGGGTCGGGGTCGTGCCGATGAGCATCCCGGTGCCGTGCATCAGCGGCGACGCCGGCAGCGACACCATCGCCCGCCCCTCCCCCGCCAGCCGGGCGGCCAGCGCAGGGACCTCGTCGATCGGGACGGCCGCCTCCCCGATCAGCGGGGGCACCGTCGCGATCAACCCCTCGAGCGCGGGACCGACCGTGGCGACCACCCCCTTCGGCAGGCCGGTCGTGCCGCCGGTGTAGGTCATGGTGCGGTCGTCCGGGTCGCGCGCGATCCGCGCCGCCGGATCGTGGGCGGCCAGCACCGCCTCGTAGGGCTCCCCCACCGGACCGCGTCCGACGCCACCTCGGGAGCCCGCGGTGGATCCGTCGTCGGCCGCCACACCGCCCGGGTCGTCGACCTCGACCAGCAGGCGGGGCGCGACGCGTGCCCGCTCGACCGCCCCGGCGGCCACCGACCCGAGGGAGGCGTGGAACACCAGCGCGACCGCGTCGGCGTCGTCGAGCAGGTACGCGACCTCCTCGGCGGTGTAGCGGTGGTTCACGTTGAACGGCACGGCGCGCACCTTCAGCGCGGCGAGGTACGCCTCGACGTACTCCGGCGCGTTCCGCAGGAGCAGCCCGACGGTGTCGCCCGGCGCCACGCCGGCCGCGACGAGTGCGGCGGCCAAGCGCGACGCCCGGTCGTCGAACTCGCCCCACGTGACCCGGCGGGCCCCCTGGACGAGCGCCGGATGGTCCGGCACGCGGTCGGCGATCGCCTCCCACAGCGTGGCGGGGTGCATCTCCATCGGCGCTCCTTCGCGGGTCGCGGTCGGCGGTGAGCATGGCCCGAAGATGACGGGTCCGCTCGGGCACCGCCGGCGACCGTGCACCACGACCGTGCGATCGGCCGTCGGGCCCGGCACCATGGGTCCCATGACCGACATCGCCACCCGCGCCACCCGCCTACTCGAGCTCCACCACTCCGGCACCACCCTCGTGCTGCCGACGGTGTGGGACGCGTGGTCGGCCCGGGCGGTGGTCGAGGCCGGGTTCCCGGCGCTCAGCATCGGCAGTCACCCCCTCGCCGACTCCCGCGGCCAGACCGACCACGAGGGGATGACCCTCGCCGACGCCTGCGAGGGCATCGCCCGCGTCACCGGGGCGGTCGACGTCCCCGTCTCCGCCGACGTCGAGTCCGGCTACGGGGTGGCCCCGGCCGAGCTGGTCGAGCGGGTGCTGGAGGCGGGCGCGGTCGGCGTCAACCTCGAGGACACGGTCCACTCCGAGAACGGCCGGATGCGCGAGCCCGACGAGCACGCCGAGTTCATCGGCGCCGTGCGCGCCGCCGCCGACGCCACGGGCATCGACCTGGTGATCAACGCCCGCACCGACGTGTTCCTCAAGCCCGACCGGTTCGCCGACCCACTGGCCGAGGCGATCACCCGCCTGAAGGCGTGCGAGGCCGCCGGCGCCCGCTGCGTCTACCCGGTGAAGGCTCCCGACGCCGACACGGTGCGCACCCTGCTCGCCGAGTTGTCCGGCCCGGTCAACGTGATCGCCCACCCGGTACAGGGCTCGGCGGCCGGCTCGCTCGACGACCTGCGTGCCCTCGGGGTGCAGCGGGTGACGTTCGGGCCGCTGCTGCAGGGTGCCCTCACCGCCACGATCGGCGACCTGGTCTCACCCTGGCGATGACGCCTGCGGCCCGGGCCGTCAGGCGCCGGTGAGCAGCACCGGCTTGACGACCCGGCCCGACAGGGAGGCCTCCTCGGCCTCGTTGATCTCGGCCAGCGGGAACGTCTCGATCAGGCGGTCGAACGGGAAGCGGCCGTCCTGCCACCAGCCGATCATCCGCGGGATGAGGTCCTGCGGGTCGGCGCCGCCCTCGAGGATGCCGTGGACGACCTTGCCGACCAGCGCCAGCGGGTCGAGCACGAGGTCGCCCGTCTGCACCCCGACGAAGCCGACGCGCCCGCCCGGGCGGGCCGCGGCCAGCGCGGCGCGCATCACGTCGGGGACGCCGGTGGTGTCGAGCACCGCGTGCGCCCCGACCCCGGTCACGGCCAGCACCTCGGCGGCGACATCCGCCTCCGAGGCGTCGACGACGTGGGTGGCGCCCAGCTCGCGGGCGAGGTCGAGGCGGTGGGCGTGGAGGTCGACGGCGACGATCGTCGTCGCCCCGGCCACGACGCCGGCCATGACCGCCGACAGGCCGACGGCGCCGGCCCCCAGCACCACCAGGCTCTCGCCGGGCTGGACGGCCAGGGAGATGACCACCGAGCCGGCGCCGGTCTGCACGCCGCAGCCGAGCGGGCCGAGCCGTTCCAGCGGCAACCCGGGGTCGACGACGACCACGTTGCGGGCGGTCGCGAGGCAGTGGGTCGCGAACGACGACTGGCCGAACCAGCGGTTCGACACGTCGTCGCCGGAGCCGTCGGTCATCGCCGTCGTGCCGTCGAGCCGCCGGCCGACCAGGTTGCGGAACAGCATCGTCTCGCAGTGGGCGGGCACCCCCGCCGCGCAGGCCGGACACGTTCCGCACGAGTCGAACGAGAGCACGACGTGGTCGCCGACCGCGACCCCCTCGACCGAGGCTCCGACCGCCTCCACCACGCCCGCGCCCTCGTGACCGGTGACGATCGGGAACGGCGACAGGCCGGTCGACCGGGGCACCACGTCGGTGTGGCACAGGCCCGACGCCACGACCCGCACCAGGACCTCGTCGTCGCGCGGCTCGCCCAGGTCGACCTCCTCGATCGCGTAGGCCCCGGCGGGGTCGCGCAGCACGGCGGCGGTGGTCTTCACGGTGGTCCTCCTCGGCGACGGCGACCGGCGACGGTCGCGAGCGGCGACCCTAGGTCGGGCGTCCCGCCGGCGAGCGACGTACCGTCGAGGTCCCCGCCCGGAGGTGCCCGTGACCACGCTCCCCGACCGGACCCGCACCGCGCTCGTCGTCATCGACGTCCAGAACGGCGTCGTCGAGGGTGCCCACCGCCGCGACGAGGTCGTCGCCACCATCGACGGGCTGGTCGGCCGGGCCCGCGCCGACGGAGCGCCGGTCGTGTGGGTGCAGCACTCGTCGGAGAACCTGGTCGAGGGCACGGAACGGTGGGAGTACGTCCCCGAGCTGGCGCGGGCCACCGACGAGCCTCTCGTCGCCAAGCGCTACGGCGACTCGTTCGAGGAGACCGACCTCGAGGCCGTTCTCGCCGAGCGGAACGTCGGCCACCTCGTGGTCGCCGGCGCCCAGACCGACGCCTGCGTGCGCGCCACGCTCCACGGCGCGCTCGTCCGGGGCTACGACGTCACCCTCGTAGCCGACGCCCACACCACCGAGGACCTCACCGAGTGGGGCGCGCCGCCCCCGGAGGCGGTCATCGCCCACACCAACCTGTACTGGAGCGACGAGGAGGCGCCCGGTCGCCGCGCCGCGACGGTCGCCGCCGCGGACGTCACCTTCGACGGGTCGGACGCCGGCTGAGTCCCGGGGTCGGTCAGGCCCGCTCGTCGGCCAGGGCCAGGAGGGCGGTGACGGTGCGCCAGTTGCGCACGGTCGGCCGCGGCCCCTTGGGTCCGGCCACCACCTCGGCCAGCTTGCTGCGCCCGAGGCCGTTCGGCAGGTGGAGGTAGAGCTCCCGGCCGATGGCGACGCACTCGTCGGGCGCGAGCGCCGCGAGGTCGACGTCGGGCACCTGCGCCGACGCGCGGCCCGGCATGAAGGCCACGTGGACCCGGGTCGGGTCGTCGGTGTGCTCGGCGTAGGGGTTGCGCTCGACGATCCCGCGCAGCTCGGCCCCGGTGCGCACCATCACGTCCGGCGAGACGTCCATCGCCGCGTCGAGTGCGGCGCGCACCGCGTCGGCGACGTCGTCGGCCGACCGGTCGGTGGTGCAGACGAGGTTGCCGCTCTGCACGTACGTGGCGACGTCGCCGTAGCCGAGGTCGGTCGCCAGCGCGCGCAGATCGGCCATCGGCAACCGACCGCGACCGCCGACGTTGATCCCTCGGATCAGCACCACCACGGGTTCCACGAGCCCCACCCTGCCACGGTCCGTCGATCAGCGGCACCGTCGCCGGAACCGCGGCCACGGGCTGTCGACGTCGGCGCACCGAGGCTCAGGATCGCATCGCGGGGTCACGGACCGCCCTGGTTCAGGCGTCGACCCAGGGGCAGTGGCGACAGCCGGACCCGCAGCACTCGCCCCGGGCCAGCAGGGTCGCCGCCGTCATCACGGTGTAGCCGGTCGCCGGGTCGAGGTAGGTCGCCTCGCCGGCGGTCACCGCCGCGTCGTGGAGAGCCAGGATCTCGGTGCGTCGCGGGTGGTCGAGCGGGAGCCGGGACGGACTGGGCCGCAGCGGGTCGACCCTCACCGGCAGCCCGCCGTCACCGCACGACGGCGCGTCCCCCACCGGAGCGCTTGACGTCGTACAGCGCGGCGTCGGCGCGGGCCAGCACGTCGTCCGGGGTGGTGCCGTCCACGTCGTCGAGGCGGACGATGCCGATCGACAGGCCGAGCGACACCTCCTCCTCACCGACGAGGAACGGGCGCCGCATCGCGTCGAGGAGGCGCTCGGCGAGGAGCGACGCGGCCGCCGGGTGCGGGACGTTGTGCAGCAGCACCGTGAACTCGTCGCCGCCCATGCGGGCGATCTCGTCGCCGCCCCGGAGCGCGGCCCGGAGCCGGGCGGCCGCCTCGATCAGCACGCCGTCGCCGGCCTCGTGGCCGAAGCGGTCGTTGATCGGCTTGAAGTCGTCGAGATCGCAGAACGCCACCGCGAGGTTCGTCTCGCGGGCGGCGAGGGCGTCGGCCAGCATCGCCCGGAAGCTCGCCCGGTTCGCCACCCCGGTGAGCGAGTCGTGTCCGGCGAGGTAGCGGAGGCGCTCGTGCTCGGCG
>JAAYBP010000028.1 GCA_012730075.1 Acidimicrobiales bacterium
GACGCGGGCGGGGTCGACATGATCCTCGTGGGGGACTCCCTCGCGATGGTGGTCCTCGGCTACGACGACACCCTCCAGGTGACCGTCGAGGACATGGCCCACCACACCGCCGCGGTCGCCCGGGCCAAGCCCGCCGCGCTCGTCGTCGGCGACCTGCCGTGGATGAGCTACCACGTCGACCGGGCCGACACGGTCCGCAACGCCGCCGCCCTGATCCGCGCCGGCGCCGGGGCGGTGAAGCTCGAGGGCGGCCGCAAGCGCCTGCCGATGGTCGAGGCCCTCGTCGACGCCGAGATCCCGGTCATGGGCCACATCGGCCTCACCCCGCAGTCGGTGCACGCGATGGGCGGGTTCAAGGTCCAGGGCCGCACGAGCGAGGCCGCCACGCAGCTCGTCGGCGCGGCCAAGGCGCTCGCCCACGCCGGCGCCTTCGCCATCGTGCTCGAGGGCATCCCCGACGAGGTCGGCCGCATGGTCACCGAGGCGGTCGACGTGCCCACCGTCGGCATCGGCGCCGGCCCCCACTGCGACGGTCAGGTGCTCGTGTACCACGACGTCCTCGGCATCGAGGAGCGCATGGCGCCCAAGTTCGTGCGTCGCTACGCGTCGATCGGCGCCGATTCCACCGCCGCGATCGGGCGCTTCGCCGCCGACGTCCGCTCCGGCGACTTCCCCGGCCCCGACGAGAGCTACCACCTCTCCGCCGAGGTCGCCGAGACCCTCGGCCTCTACGGGAGTTGAGCACCCGCCCGACGCGCCCCCAACCGTGAGCGGAAGGAGGACACCGGTGTCCTGGTTCCGCTCACGGTTGTCGTGGGCCGGTCTGCTGGCCGCGGCGGTCGCGGTCGCGGGCGCCTGTTCCGACGACGCCGCGGCGCCGGTCGACGCCGCGACGATCGAGGACGCGGGGACGGCGTTGGCCGACTTCGACTGGCCCGACCCGGGGACGGCCACCGCCGGTGGGCGCACGCCGCTCGACGGCTTCGCCGAGGTCGAGGTGCGCGTGGTCGAGGGCCCCGACGGCGAGCCGGTCGTGCTGTGCGTGCTGGTCGCCGAGACCCCCGAGCAGCGGGCCCGGGGCCTGATGGAGGTCACCGACCTCGGCGGCTACGACGGGATGATCTTCGTGTACGACACGGAGGTCGAGAACGGCTTCTGGATGCGCGACACCCCGATGCCGCTGTCGATCGCCCACCTCGACGCGGCGGGCGAGGTCGTCGGCACCGTCGACATGGAGCCCTGCCTCGACGCCGGCCCCGACTGTCCCCGGTACCCGCCGGCGGCTCCGTTCCGCTTCGCGCTGGAGGTGCCGCAGGGCGACCTCGACGCGGTCGGCGTGGTCGTCGGCGCCCGCCTGGAGGTGACCGGCGCCTGCGCCCCCGCGACGTAGCCGGGTCTCGCTGTCACACCCCCCGGGCATGATCGGGGCCATGGTCGATCGAACGGCTCCCACCGAATGGGCGGCGCGTGGCGCCTTCCTCTACGGTTGCCCGGTCCAATCGACCCTGCTCCGGACCGACCGGGGCCCCGGCACCACCGGGTCCAGAGGGAGGTGATGCTCGCCGTGCGAGCCTACGAACTGATGGTCATCTTCGACGGTGACCTCGACGAATCGACCGTCCAGGGCGTGATCAACCGGATCCACGCCCAGGTCTCCGAAGCGGGAGGCGAGACGGCCACCACCGACAAGTGGGGCCGGCGCCGCTTCGCCTACGAGATCAACCACAAGACGGAGGGGTTCTACGTCGTGTTCGAGCTGCTGGGTGAGCCCGGCGCGTTCGACCGGCTCGAGAACTCGCTCCGGCTCGCGGACGAGGTGGTCCGCCACAAGCTGATCCGGCTGCCCGACGCCGAGGCCACCCGCCGTGGTCTCCTCGGCGACGGTCGGCCGGAACCCGCCCCGGCCGAGGCCGAGGCCTAGTCCGGAGGACGATTCGACATGGCAGCAGACAACAACGTGACCCTCACGGGGAACATCACCCGTGATCCCGAGCTCCGCTTCACGCCGAGCGGACAGGCGGTGGCCACCTTCGGCCTCGCCGTGAACCGGCGCTGGCAGAACCGCCAGACCAACGACTGGGAGGAGCAGACCTCCTTCTTCGACATCAAGTGCTGGGCCCAGATGGCCGAGAACGTGTCCGAGTCCCTCGGGCGCGGCACCCGCGTCATCGTCAGCGGTCGCCTCGAGCAGCGCTCGTGGGAGACCGACAACGGCGAGAAGCGCTCGAAGGTCGAGGTCGTCGCCGACGAGATCGCGCCGAGCCTCCGCTGGGCGACCGCGCAGGTCACCAAGAACGAGCGCCGCGAGGGCGACTCCGGCGGCAACCGCGGTGGCGGCGGTGGCGGCCGCGGCGGCGACGGCGGTGGGAACCGCGGCGGGTACGACGACGGTGGCCGCGGGCCCTCCTCCAACGGGGGCGGCGGTCAGAGCATGGACGAGGAGCCGTTCTGATGGCAGCGAAGCCGAAGCGGGGCAAGAACAAGGACAACGCCCGCCGCAGCAAGAAGAAGGTCAGCATCCTCTCGCAGGAGAAGGTGACCTACGTCGACTACAAGGACGTGACGCTGCTGAAGCGGTTCATCTCCGACCGGGCCAAGATCCGTGCCCGGCGGGTGACGGGCAACAGCGCCCAGCAGCAGCGGGAGGTCGCCATGGAGATCAAGAACGCCCGCGAGATGGCGCTGATCCCCTACACCAACCGCATCACCCAGCAGCGGGGCAACCGCGACCGCTCCGACCGGGGCGAGCGCGGCCTGCGCCCCGACGGGCCGATGCCGCGCCCGTCGGCGCCGCCGCCCGGCCCGTCCGGTGAGGCCGACGATCCCGGCGTCGAGGTCGAGGCCACCGAGGTCGAGACCGAGGAGGTCGAGGCCTGATGCGCGTCGTCCTGCACGCCGACGTCGAGGGCGTCGGCACCAAGGGTGAGGTGGTCGACGTCGCCGACGGCTTCGCCCGGAACCTCCTCCTCCCCACCCGGCGGGCCGTCAAGGCCACCGCGGGGGCCGAGGCCCAGGCCGAGGGCATGCGCCGGCGGCGGGCCCTGAAGGACGCCACCGACCGTGCCGCGGCCGAGGAGGTCGCCAAGGTCCTGGTGCCCACCACGGTCACCGTCACCGCCAAGGCCGGCGCCGAGGGCCGCCTGTTCGGGTCGGTCACCTCCGCCGAGGTGGCCGAGGCGATCGAGGCCCAGACCGGCATCGTCATCGACAAGCGCAAGCTCGTCGTCGGCGAGGCCATCAAGGAGGTCGGCGAGCACCAGCTCACCGCCCAGCTGCACCCCGACGTGCAGTTCCCGGTCAACATCGAGGTCGTGGCGGGCTGATGCCCGTCGGTCCGGCTCCCGTCGCCGGACCGAAGCCACCGCCACCCACCGACCGCGCCGACGACGCGCGCCCTCGCGGCCGCGCCGTCGGGCGGCCCCGGCGCTTCCCCTCGTCCACAGGACCGGCCCGGTCGTCCCCGTTGTCCACCGGTCGATCCACACCTTGCGCGCCTAGCGATCCACAGGCCCGGTGGGCGAAGGTGGGCGGCGGGGAGAGGTCCGGCACCGGCTCCCGTCCGGCTCCGGCCGGACCGGGTGAGCCCGCCCGCGCGCCCGGCCCCTCATCACGCGACCCCCGACGACGGCACCACCCATGAGCGACGCCCCCTACTTCGACGACGAACCACCGCTCGACGACGAGCCCGGCCCCCGGCGGATCCAGCGGGTCCCGCCCCACAACCTCGACGCCGAGCGGGCGTTGCTCGGCGCCCTCCTGCTGTCGCGCGACGCGGTCGCCGCCGCCGCCGAGGTCCTGCCCGGCTCCGACGTCTTCTACCGGCCGGCCCACGCCCACGTCTACGACGCGGTCACCGTGCTCACCACCCGCGGCGAGGTCGCCGACCCGATCACCGTCGCCGACGAGCTGCGCCGCCGCGACCTCCTCGACGCGGTCGGCGGCACCACCGCCCTGGTCGACCTCCAGGCCGACGCGCCGGGCACCGCCAACGCCGCGCACTACGCCCGCATCGTCCACGACCACGCCCTGCTGCGCCGGTTGATCTCGGCGTCGTCGGTGATCTCGGAGAAGGCCTACGGGCTCCCCGAGGACGTCCGCAAGGTCGTCGACGAGGCCGAGTCGATCGTGTTCGACATCGCCCGCCACGAGGGTGAGGGCTCCACCGCCCGCCTGGCCGACCTGCTGAGCGACACGCTCACCCGCATCGAGGAGCTCCACGACCGCGGCTCGGAGATCACCGGCACCCCCACCGGCTACTACGACATCGACGAGCTGACCGCCGGCCTCCAGCCCGGCGCCCTGGTCGTCGTCGGCGCCCGGCCCGCCATGGGCAAGACCGCCTTCGCCCTCGGCATGGCCACCCACGCCGCCATGCGGGCCGGCAAGACGGTGCTGCTGTTCTCGCTGGAGATGAGCAAGACCGAGCTGGTGCAGCGGATGCTGTGCACCGAGGCCCGCGTCGACTCGAAGAAGATCCGCAACGGGCGGCTCTCCGACAGCGACTGGAGCGGGATCGCCGCCGCCATGGGCCGTCTCGGCGACGCCAAGGTCTGGATCGACGACAACCCGAACGTCTCGGTGATGGAGATCCGGTCCAAGGCCCGGCGGCTCCAGACCGAGGTCGGCGACCTCGGCATGGTGATCGTCGACTACATCCAGCTCATGACCGGCCGCAGCAACGCCGAGAACCGTCAGGTCGAGGTGGCCGAGATCTCCCGGAACCTGAAGCTCCTCGCCCGCGAGCTGGAGTGCCCGGTCGTCGCCCTCGCGCAGCTCAACCGCGGCCTCGAGCAGCGCGCCGACAAGCGCCCCGTCCTCAGCGACCTCCGCGA
>JAAYBP010000253.1 GCA_012730075.1 Acidimicrobiales bacterium
CGACGTCCGCCCGACCTAGGAGCCCGATGAGCGTCACCGTCCGTGTCCCGACCACCCTGCGCACCCTCACGGGTGGCTCCGCCGAGGTGGCGGTCGACGGCAGCACCGTGGCCGAGGTCCTCGACGGGCTCGAGGGCGCCCACCCCGGGTTCAAGGACCGGCTCCTCGACGACGGCGGTCAGCTCCGCCGCTTCGTCAACGTCTTCGTCGCCGACGACGACGTGCGCTTCCTCCAGGGACTCGACACCCCGGTGCCCGACGGCGAGACCGTCGCGATCATCCCGGCCGTCGCCGGCGGTTAGCAGTCGCGGCCCGCGGTTGCTAACGGCGCCCGGAGGTGGTTTGCTGTTGGCACTCATCGCTTGAGAGTGCCAATCGACCACCACCGAAAGAGGAGACCAGGGGATGGCGAAGATCATCACCTTCGACGAGGAAGCTCGTCGTTCGCTCGAAGCCGGCATGAACAAGCTGGCCGATGCCGTCAGCGTCACCCTCGGCCCCAAGGGCCGCAACGTCGTGCTCGAGAAGAAGTGGGGCGCCCCCACGATCACCAAGGACGGCGTCAGCGTCGCCAAGGAGATCGACCTCGAGGACCCCTTCGAGAAGATCGGCGCCGAGCTGGTCAAGGAGGTCGCCAAGAAGACCGACGACGTCGCGGGTGACGGCACCACCACCGCCACCGTGCTGGCCCGGGCGCTCGTGCGCGAGGGGCTCCGCAACGTCGCCGCCGGCGCCAACCCGATGAGCCTCAAGCGGGGCATCGAGGCCGCCGTCGAGGCCGCCGTCGCCGCCCTCGGCACCGTGTCGCGCGAGGTCGACTCCAAGGACGAGATCGCGTCCGTCGCGTCGATCTCGGCCAACAACGACTCCGAGATCGGCGGCTTCATCGCCGAGGCGATCGACAAGGTCGGCAAGGACGGCGTGATCACCGTCGAGGAGTCGAACACGTTCGGCCTCGAGATCGACCTCGTCGAGGGCATGCGCTTCGACAAGGGCTACATCTCGCCCTACTTCGTCACCGACACCGAGCGCATGGAGGCCGTCCTAGACGACGCGGCGATCCTCTTCGTCAGCTCGAAGATCACCGCCGTCCGCGACCTCGTGCCGGTGCTCGAGAAGGTCATGCAGGGCGGCCGTCCGCTCGTCATCGTCGCCGAGGACATCGAGGGCGAGGCGCTCGCCACGCTCGTCGTCAACAAGATCCGCGGCACGTTCAAGTCGGTCGCCGTCAAGGCCCCCGGCTTCGGCGAGCGGCGCAAGGCGATGCTGGCCGACATGGCGATCCTCACCGGTGGCCAGGTCATCTCCGAGGAGGTCGGCCTCAAGCTCGAGAACGCCACGCTCGACCTGCTCGGCTCGGCCAAGAAGGTCATCGTCACCAAGGACGAGACCACCATCGTCGAGGGCGGTGGCGACGAGGCCGACATCAAGGGCCGCATCGCCCAGATCAAGGCCGAGATCGAGAACACCGACTCCGACTACGACCGCGAGAAGCTCCAGGAGCGCCTGGCCAAGCTGTCCGGTGGCGTCGCCGTCCTCAAGGTCGGCGCCGCGACCGAGGTCGAGCTCAAGGAGAAGAAGCACCGCATCGAGGACGCCGTCTCCACCGCCAAGGCCGCGGTCGAGGAGGGCGTCGTGCCCGGCGGTGGCGTCGCCCTGCTGCGCACCCAGGAGGCCATCCTCGACGTGGCCGCCAAGCTCGACGGCGACGAGGCGACCGGGGCGCGCATCGTCGCCCGCTCGGTCGAGGAGCCGCTGAAGCAGATCGCGGTGAACGCCGGCCTCGAAGGCGGCGTCGTGGTCGACAAGGTGAAGGGCCTCGAGGGCGGGCACGGCTACAACGCCGCGACCGACGAGTACGAGGACCTGTCCAGCAAGGTGCCCGACGCCGCCAAGGTGACCCGGTCCGCCCTGCAGAACGCGTCGTCGATCGCGGCGCTGTTCCTCACCACCGAGGCGGTCATCGTCGACAAGCCCGAGGAGGCGGCCGCCGGCGGCGGCATGCCCGACATGGGCGACTTCTGATCCGGGACCTCACCCGGGCCTGAACGACCCTCGTTCGAACCGGCGCGTGGTTCCCGCC
>JAAYBP010000254.1 GCA_012730075.1 Acidimicrobiales bacterium
ACGTCTGCAAGGCGGCCGAGTGGGTCACCCGCGAGGCCATGCAGATCCACGGCGGCATGGGCTACGCCGAGGAGTACGACGTCAGCCGCTACTTCGTCGACGCCCGCGTGCTGTCGATCTTCGAGGGGGCCGACGAGACGCTGTGCATCAAGGTGATCGCCCGCGCCCTCGTCGCCGCCCACGACGCCGCCCCCGCCTGACCCTCCCACCCCTCCCCGAACTGGCGCGCGTTTCCTGCCGCCCACGGCGGGAAACGCGCGCCACCACGGAGGGGGCGGGGTCACATGGGGAGGAGCTCGAAGGTCATCAGCGGGTCGCCGCCTCGGGCGGTGAAAAGGTTGCGCAGGAAGGCGCCGGGATCGCTCATCGGGCCCGGACCGAGCGCGTCGAGGTAGGCGCGGTGGGCGGCGAGCGAGGCGACGGCCCGCTCGACGTCACGTTCGGAGAGGTCCTGCGCGTGGGTCGCCTGCGGGGAGTTGGCCACCGCCACCCAGCGCACCCCGCCCCACGGCTCGAGGCCCTCGTCGTCGAGCAGGTCGCGGAACACCCAGCGGTTCCCGGCGTCGCGCACCGCGTCGATCGTCGCCTGCCCGGTCACGACGTGGTCGGCCATGTTGAGGCGGCCGGGGCCGAAGCTCTCGCGGTGGTTCAGGGTCACGACCAGCTCGGGCCGCACCCGGCGGATCGAGCGGGCGATGTCACGGCGCAGCTCCAGCCCGTAGGTGAGCACGCCGTCGGGGTGGTCGAGGATCTCGAGGTCGCGTACGCCGACCGCCGCGCACGCCGCCTCCTGCTCGTCGGCCCGCAGCGGTCCCGCCTCGTCGGGGTCCATCGAGTCGATGCCCGCCTCGCCCGCGGTGATCAACAGGTACGAGACGCTCCGACCACCGTCGGTCCACGCCGCCACCGCGCCCGACGCGCCGTACTCCATGTCGTCGGGGTGGGCCACCACCGCCAGGGCGGTGGTCCAGTCGGTCGGCATCGGATCGAGCGCGGGGGTCATCGGGCCATCATGCCGGGCCGGTCCGACCTCGGCCGCGGCAGCCCGTCGCCGTATCCTGGGCCGCGACCCGTCCCCGCCATCGCCCCGGTGCCACCGATGTCCGACTCCGCCCCGACCGATCCGTTCTCGCCCGAGGTCGTCGCCGCCATCTCGCGGCACATGAACGACGACCACGCGGCCGACAACGTCGTGATCTGCCGCGGCCTCGGCGATCAGCCGGAGGCCACCGCGGCGACGATGACCGGCATGTCCCCCGCCGGCATCGAGTTCGCGGCGACGGTCCGCGACGACACGGTGCCGGTGGTGGTCCCCTGGTCGGAACCGATCTCCGAGCGGGCCCAGGTGCGCGCCGAGGTGGTGCGCATGTTCGCCGAGGCGAGCGCGGCGCTCGGACTCGAGATCCAAGGGCACTGACCGTGCCCAGGGTCATCGGGGGTTCGCTCGAGACGCACCGCGACGTCACCCGCGAGCGCATCTTCGACGCCTTCGCCCGGCTGATGTACGAGCAGGGCTACGACTCGATCAGCCTGGCCGACGTGGCGGCGGCGAGCGGCCTGGCCCGCACCGCCATGTACAACTACTTCGGCGACAAGGAATCCCTCCTGATCGCCTACGCGGGCCGGGAGACCGCCCGCTACGTCGCCCAGCTGCACGACGCGCTGGCGGCGGTCGACGGTCCGGTCGCCGCGCTCCAGGCCTACGTACGCAGCCAGATCGCCTACTTCGCGGAGCACCACCTCCCGCCGGGGCCGGCGCTGCGCCACATGCTCCCGCCCACCGCGTTCGAGGAGATGCTCGACCACGTCCGGGCCCTCGACGACGAGCTGCACGGGATCCTCACCGAGGGACACGAGGCCCGCTACCTGGTGGCCGACGACGTGACCGGAACGGCGGCGCTGATCAACGCCTGCATCGCCCGGGCGAGCGCCCTCCACGAGAACGGCTACGACCTCGACCGCGCCGCTGACCTGGCGGAGACGTTCCTGCTGCGGGCGCTCGGCGTTCGCCTCGACCGCGACGGCAACGCCCGCCGCCTCCCCCGCACCCGCCCCCGAAGCTGAGCATCCGGGCGCAGCCCGCAGGTCCTCGGCATCGGTCGCCCGCTCGGCGCGGACGCGTTACATCCGGGGTCAGACCCCAGATGTAACGGAAGCCCCACCGACGGTCCGCCCTCAGCGCCGGGGCATCACCATCGGAACCCCCGTGCGCGGGTGGGCGATCACCTCGATCCGGTGGTGGTACACGTCGCTCAGCAGGTCGTCGCGGAGCACGGCGGCGGGTGGCCCGGCGGCGACGATGCGGCCCGCCGACAGCACCGCGATCCGGTCGGCGTGGGCTGCCGCCAGAGCCAGGTCGTGCAGGACGACCACGACCGCCGCCCCCTCGTCGGTGCGGCGCCGGGCCAGGCCGAGGACGAGCTCCTGGTGATGCAGGTCGAGCGCGGCGGTGGGCTCGTCGAGCAGCAGGATCGGCGACGCCTGGGCGAGGACGCGGGCCAGCGCGGCGCGCGCCCGCTCGCCGCCCGACAGCGTCGGATACGACCGGTGGGCCAGGTGCCCGACGTCGCACTCGGCGAGCGCCGCGTCGACCGCCGCGGCGCCGTCCGGGTCGCCGTCGACGGCCACCCACGGCGCGCGCCCCATCTCGACCACGTCGCGCACCGAGAACGGGAACGACACGGTCACCGCCTGCGGCAGCACCGCCCGGCGCAGGGCGAGGTCGGTCCCGGACCACTCGTCGAGCGGTCGTCCGTCGAGCTCGACCCGCCCGGCGTCGACGGGCTGGTCGCCGGCGAGCGCGCCGAGCAGCGTCGACTTGCCGGCACCGTTCGGGCCGACGAGGGCGACGACCTCGCCCGCCGCGATCTCGAGGTCGACGCCGAGGAGGATCGGGATCCCGCCGAGCGACACCGCCACGTCCCGCGCCGCGAGCACGACCGTGCCGGCCGCCACCGTCTCGGGCGGGCGGGGGCGCGGCGCGCCGAGCCGCCTCACGCCCAGCCTCCCTGCCGCGACCGCATCCGGCGGAGCTGCCAGAAGAAGAACGGCGCGCCGACCAGGGCGGTGAGCACGCCGAGGGGGATCTCCGCGGGCGCGGCGATCGTGCGGGCGATCAGGTCGGCGCCGACGAGGATCGTCGCCCCGCCCAGCGTCGACGCCGGCACGAGCAGGCGGTGGCCGGGGCCGGCGACCATGCGGACCAGGTGCGGGATCACCAGGCCGACGAACAGCACCTGACCCGACACCGCCACCGCGGAAGCGGTCAGCACCGCCACGAGCAGCAGCACGATCCGGCGGGTGCCCTCGACGTCGACTCCGAGGTGGCGGGCCGACCGGTCGCCGAGGGCCAGCAGGTCGAGGCGGCGGGCGAAGGCGGGGGCGACGAGCACACCGACGATCGCCAACGGGGCCACCACCACGACCTTCGGCCAGGTGGCCTGGGCCATGGACCCGAGGCTCCAGAACGTGATGCTGCGGAGCTGGGCGTCGTCGGAGAAGTAGGTCAGGAGCCCGAGGATCGCGCCGGTGAACGCGTTGAGCGCGATGCCGGTCAGGACCATGGTGATCACCTCGGTGCGGCCGTTGCTGCGCGAGGCCAGGTACACGAGGAACACGGTGGCGACCCCGCCGAGGAAGGCGGCCCCGGTGAGGCTCCACGTGCCGAACGGGGCCAGGCCGGTGGAGATCACGAGCACCGCGCCCAGCGCGGCGCCCGACGACACGCCGATGATGCCGGGCTCGGCGAGCGGATTGCTGAACGTGCCCTGCATCAGCGCCCCCGCGCACCCGAGCGAGCCGCCGACGAGCACCGCCAAGGCGACCCGCGGGAAGCGGATCTGCCACAGCACGTCCTCGGCGAGCGCGTCGGGACGGGTGCCCCACTCGATGCCGATGCGGTGGAGGATCGACGACAGCACGCGGTCGGGCGGGATGGCGAAGGCGCCGGTGCCGCCGGCGGCGATCGTCAGGGCGACCAGGGCCACCGCGAGCACGACCAGCAGCGTTCCCGAGCGCGCCCAGGAGACCGCCGGGGCGCGCTCGGTCCCCGCCGCGCGGGCGGGGACGGAGCGAGCGGCGGTGGTCCCCCTCAACGCGGGAAGCCGGTCAGCCGACGAGCTGACGGCGGCGGGCGGCGATCGACGTCACCGCCGCGCCGAGGCCCACCAGAACGAGCCCGACCGGGACGAGCGAACGGTCGGCCAGCCCGGTGCGGGCGAGGGTCGTGTTGCCGACGCCGGGCGCCGGGGCGGGGTCGAGCGGGAACCCGGTGAAGGCGTCGTCGGCCGGCTGGTTCGGGTCGACCGGGTCGACGGCGCACTCGACCTCGCCGGCGAAGCAGATCGGGATGAACACGTCCTGGGATCGATCGCCGCCGGCGCGGTGGTCGGCGCGGCTGACGATCACGCACCGCTTGCCGCCGGCCGGGGCAAGGCAGTCGACGAACTCGTCGCTCGAGACCACGTTGAGGGTGGTGGTGAACGACCCGTCGGCGGCCACGGGCACGACGCCGGAGACCCCCTCGTAGGGGTTGTTGGTCACCCAGCGCGCGCTGCTGCTCGCGCCGGTCATGTCGACGCCCCCGACGCATGGCGTGGGCTGCTGGCCGACGCCGTTGTCGACACAGACGCTGACGTAGAGGCCGCCGGTGGCGATGTCGAACCCGGCGGCCGCGTCGAAGCCACGGCCCTGCACCTCGACGATCGTTCCGGCCGGGTCGAGGTTGTCGACCGGGCTGGCGGTGAGGGTCTGACCTCCCGGCCCGGTACCGGTGCGGCGGCCGCTCGGATCGGGGGCGGTGCCCTCGGTCGTGGTCGTGGCCTCGCCGGTGCCGCCGGTCGTCGTGGTGCTCGTCGTCGTGGTGGTCGACGTCGTGGTGCTGGCGGTCGTGGTGGTGGCCTCGGTCGTGGAGGTCGTGCTCCCGGTGGTCTCGGAGCCCTCGGTCGTCGTGGTGGTCGAGGTGGTGGTCGATGCGTCGGCGAAGGTGACCTCGACCGAGACGTCCTGGGTGCGGTCGCCGCCGGCGCGGTGGTCCATGCGCGTGAACACCTTGCACTGCTTGCCTCCGGTCAGGGCGCGGCAGTCGGTGAACTCGTCGGCGACGGCGAGGGAGAGCGTGGTGCTGAACGACCCGTCGGCGGCGACGGGTACGACCCCGCCCACCCCCTCGTAGGGGTTGTTGGAGATCCAGCGGGCGCTGCTCGTCGCACCGGTCATGTCGATGCCGCCGACGCACGGTGTCGGCTGGAGCCCGGGGCCGTTGTCGACGCACAGGGCGAGGTACATGCCCTCGGTGGCGATGTCGAAGCCCGCCGCCGCGTCGAAGCCGGAGCCGGTGACCGTCACCGTCTCCCCCGACGGGTCGAGGTCGTGGGCCGGCGTGACGACGAGGGTCTGCCCGGCCGAACCGGTACCGGTGGCCTCGCCGGTGCCCGCGCCGACGACGACGGGAGCCGTCAGGGTGACGGTCCCGGCGACGAGCAGGGCGGCGCCGATCGCGCGGAGCGCCCTGCCTCGGGTTCGGGTGCGGTCCATGGTGTGTCTCCTCCGGGGTTCAGTCGGTCTCGTAGATCTGGTCGATCATCAGCTCGAGGGCGGTCGCGGTGCGACCGCCGAAGCTGTACAGCAGCCCGTCCTCGACCGTGACGATCCGCCGGTCGCGGCCGGCGGGGGTCTGGGCGATGCCGGGGATCTCCACCAGACCGTCGACGCCGCCGACGGAATCGAGCCCGGTGGTGGTCATCAGGATGACGTCGGGCGCGGCCTGGGTGAGGGCCTCGCTGGTGATCGGGGTGAACGGATCGTCGAGGCCCATCTCGGTGCCGGCGTCGACCCCACCGGCGGCGGTGATCATCTCGTCCGCGCCCGATCCCGGGCCGGCGAGCAGGTACACGCCCGCGCTGCCACGCATGTAGAGGAAGGCGATCCGGGGCGGATCGTCGACGTCGGGCACCGTCGCGGTGACGGCCGCGATCTCCTCGGTCGCCTGGTCGGCGAGGGTCCGGCCGTTCTCGGGGACGCCGAGGGCGGTGGCGATCTGGACGATCCGGTCGCCGATGCCGGCGATGGTCGTGACCTCGTCGACCACCACCACGGGCACGCCGGCCCCTCGGATGTGGTCGAGCGCCTCGGGCGGGCCGATCGTCGGGTCGACGAGCACGACGGTGGGCCGCAGCGACAGCACCGCCTCGGCCGACACGTCGTGAGCGCGGGTGACGACGGGGACGTCCTCGGCCTCGGTGAAGGTCGAGGCGACGTCGCGGCCGACGACGCGGTCGCCGAGCCCCAGCGCGTACACCGTCTCGGTGATGTTGCCCCAGAGGCTGACGATGCGGCTGACGTCGTCGACGCGGATCGTGCGCCCGTCGGCGTCGACCACCTCGGCGGGCAGGACGGGCGAGGCGTCGGGGTCGACGGTGCCGACGGTCTGGGTGGGGTCGTCGGCCGCCGACGGGTCGGACCCCTCGGCCCGGGCCGTGTCGGGTCCGCCGGTGGCACAGGCGCCGAGCCCGAGGGCGAGCGCCAGGAGGACCACGATGGTCCGCCGCGCCACGCGGGGTCGGGTCACGGCGCAGCCACCCGTCGGGACCGGACGAACCAAGCCGCACCACCACCGGCCGCGGCGAGGACGGTCAGCCCGCCGAGGAGCCACGGCAGGGAGGAGCCACCGCCGTCGTCGGTGTCCGACGCGGTGACGGCCGGGGCGGCCGCCTCCTCGTCGTCGTCCGGCTCGTCGGCGGGTTCGACGGGCGACTCGGCGAGGAACGCGACCGGGACGGCCAGGTCGAGCGTCCGGTCGGCGGCGGCGGCCGCGGTGTCGTCGTCGCCGACCGCGTAGCGCCGTACGGTGACGGCGCACTCGACCTCCCGGCAGTCGGTGTCGCCGTCGATCACGGCGGCCACCTCGAGGTCGAGCGTGAAGCTGCCGTCGTCGGCGAAGGCGACGTACCCGTCACCCTCCTGCGGATCGACCGCGACGACCCGGGACGCATCGGGGCTCGACCCCGCCAGGCAGGGACCCGGCGCCTCGGTGGCCGATGCCGCGGCCCGGCACAGGGTGACCTGGACCGGCACCGCGGGATCGAACCCGGCGCCGTCGACCGTGACCTCGGTGCCGGCCGGGTCGAGGTCGGACGCGGCCGAGAGGGCGATCGAACGGGCCCCGGCGGTGCCGGTGAGGCCGTCGGCGCTGATCTCGACGTCGGGGGCGCGGCTCGGCTCGGTGGTCGACGCCGGCGGCGGCGGGGCGATCGTCGTCGGGGTGGTGGTGGGCGCGGTCGAGGCGGGCGGCGCGGTGGTGGTCGGCTGCCCGCTCGGGCCGTCGGCGAAGGTGACCGGGATGAAGATGTCCTGTCCGCGGTCGGCCGTGCGGGTGTGGTCGTTGCGCGAGACGATGGCGCACTGGATCCGGCGGCAGTCGTAGCCGTCGGACACCACCGCCGCCACGGTGATGTTGACGCTGAAGCTGCCCCCGGGCCCGTAGGGGGTGGCCAGGCCGTCGCCGTAGGTCGGCGGGTTCGAGGACACCCAGGCCGACGCTCCGGTCGCGCCCGTCTGGTCGATGCCGCCGCCGCACGGAGAGGGGGGCCGGTCGGCGGGCGTGACGACGCAGAGGGCGACGTAGATGCCCTTGTTCGGGTCGAAGCCGCTGCCCGAGACGCCGACCACCTGACCCGACGAGGTGAGGCCCTGCGACTGGGACACGCGGAGGGTGCGGGTGCCGTCGCTGGCGGTGAGCCCGTCCGCGCCCACGGGCGCGGTCGGCCGCTGCTGGGCCAGGGCGGGTACCGCGAGGGCGAGCACGGCCGCGGCGACGGCGAGGGCCGCGGCGGCCCGACGACCCGAGCGTTGTGGGGGGCTGGTCATGCGCTGTTAACCATCCTTGTCAGCAGCCCCAGCAGGTTGGTGCACGACCGGCCCGGTCCGCAACCCGGGTCGGGTGCGGGCAGGCCCAATCCCAGGTCACC
>JAAYBP010000255.1 GCA_012730075.1 Acidimicrobiales bacterium
TCGGTGGCGACGCCCGCCTCCCGCGCGATGTCGCGCATGCCGGTCGCGGCCCAGCCCCGGGTGGTGAACAGCGTCGTCGCCGCCGTCAGCAGCGCCTCGCGGGTCTCGCGGGCCTGCTGCTCACGCCTCGGCGACCGGTAGGTCCGCCGCTCCCCGTCGGTCCGTGCGGCGCTCGACCCGGTCACGAACGGCATCGTAGAACGGATCGGTATTCACTACAACCGTGTTTGGGTGAATATCTCGCGGCGCCGCCGGTGACCCACCGCAGGAACCGCACGAGGTGCCAGGAGCGTTGGCGGAAAGCGAGCGTCGTCGCGAGACGGATTCCTCGCTGCGCTCGGAACTTGCGGTGCCGTGCTTGCTGGGTCGGCCTCGCCTATCGGCTCGGCCTCCAGGCACCTCGTGTGGTTCCTCGTAGGGTCAGCGGCCCTGGTAGGTGGGGTCGCGCTTCTCGAAGAAGGCGGTCATCGCCTCACGGGTGTCGTCGGTGGTGAAGCAGAGCGCCTGGGCCGAGCCCTCGTCGGCCAGGAGGGCGTCGAAGGGGGTCTCGAAGGCCCGGTCGAGCAGGTCGATGATCTGGGTGAGGGCGACGGGGGGGCCGGCGGCGAGTCGGGACGCCCAGTCGTCGACGGTCGCGTCGAGCTCGGCCGCGGGGACGACCCGGTTCACCAGGCCGATGCGCTCGGCCTCGGCGGCGTCGATGACCTCGCCGAAGAGGGCGAGCTGCTTGGCCCGGTGGAGCCCGACGAGCCGGGGCAGCAGCCACGCCGCGCCCATGTCGGTCGAGAGCCCGCGGCGGGAGAAGATCGCCGAGAAGCGGGCCGCGTCGGACGCGATCGTGAGGTCGCAGCCCAACGCCAGGCTCAGGCCGGCGCCGGCGGCGATGCCCGGGATGCGCGCGATCTTGGGCTGGGGCACGTCGTGGAGGGCCCGGGCGAGGCGGTGGAGGCGCCGCATGCGGGCCAGCCCGTTGGCGTCGCGGATCTCGGGCGGGGCCCCGAGGTCGGCGCCGGAGCAGAAGTCGCCGCCGGCTCCGGTCAGCACCAGCACGCGGGCATCCGCGTCGTCGCGGAGGGAGCCGAAGGTGGACTCCAGCTCGATGAACATGCGGTCCGACAGGGCGTTCTTCACCCGGGGCCGGTTCATCGTCACCGTCACCACACCGGCGTCGTCGCGGGTGACCTCGATCGTCTCGTGGGCGTCGTCAGCCATGGCCGCACGCTACGGCACCGGCACCGGTCGTCGGCCCTCCGGGGCGGGCCCGGGCGCGTGGCCGCCCTAGCCTGGTCGCATGGGCTTCAACCCCCACGCCCGCACGCGAAAGGGCCCGGCCGACTACCTGATGGTCGCCGCCGCCGTCGTCGTGTGCCTCGCCCTGCTCGCCTGGGCGCTGCTCGGCTGAGGCGACGGGCCGACCGGTCGCCTCGGTACGGTGCCCGTCATGGTCGACGCCAAGGGTTCCGGGTCCGGTGGGTACGTGGCCGAGGGGGGAACGTTCGAGCGCGACCAGCGCTACCTCGACGCCCGCATCACCGCCGACGGGTCGAGCGGGTGGCCGGTCGAGCCGGGGCGCTACCGGCTGGTCGTGTCCCGCGCCTGTCCGTGGGCGAACCGGGCGATCATCGTCCGACGGCTGCTCGGCCTGGAGGGCGCCCTGTCGATGGGCATCTGTGGCCCGACCCACGACGCCGACAGCTGGACCTTCGACCTCGATCCGGGCGGCGTCGACCCCGTCCTCGGCATCCCCCGCATCAAGGACGCGTACGAGCGGGCGGTCCCCGGCTACCCGCGGGGCATCACCGTGCCGTGCATCGTCGACGTCCCGAGCGGCGCGGTCGTGACCAACGACTTCAAGCGCATCACGCTCGACCTGTCGACCGAGTGGACCGCGCTCCACCGCGACGGCGCCCCCGACCTCTACCCCGTCGACCGCCGCGACGAGATCGACGGGTTGATCGAGCCGATCTTCCGCGACGTCAACAACGGCGTCTACCAGTGCGGGTTCGCCGGCAGCCAGGACGCCTACGAGGAGGCCTACCGACGGCTCTTCGCCCGGCTCGACGAACTGTCCGAGCGCCTGTCCCGGCAGCGCTACCTCGTCGGCGACACGATCACCGAGGTCGACGTCCGGCTGTTCACCACGCTCGCCCGCTTCGATCCCGTCTACCACGGTCATTTCAAGTGCAACCGCCGCAAGCTGAGCGAGTCGCCGGTGCTCTGGGCCTACGCCCGCGACCTGTTCCAGACGCCCGGCTTCGGCGACACGATCGACTTCGTGCACATCAAGCGCCACTACTACGAGGTCCACCGCGACGTGAACCCCACCGGCGTCGTGCCGCTGGGTCCGGACCTGGCGAACTGGCTCGAGCCGCACGGCCGCGAGGAGCTCGGTGGCCGACCCTTCGGCGACGGCACGCCTCCTCCCCCGCCGATCCCCTCCGAGGTCGTGCCGCCCGGCCACGGCGCCGCGTGAAA
>JAAYBP010000256.1 GCA_012730075.1 Acidimicrobiales bacterium
CGATCGACGGTCTGAATGCGGCGGAGGTCCGGGTTCCGCGACGGCGATGCGAGGCTGGGGCCATGGCCTTCCGCCACCACGACCCCGTCGCCGAGCGACTCGTCACCCTCGGGCTCGACCGCGTGACCGCCACCCGGCTCTCGCGGGCGGGCACGTTCATGGCCGTCGACCCCGGCACGCCCCTGTGCGTCGAGGGCGAGCGCGGCCGTCAGGCGTTCCTGCTGCTCGACGGCTCCGCCGAGGTACGCCACGGCGACGAGGTCGTCGAGATCGGCCCCGGCGACGTCACCGGCGAGCAGGCGACGGTCGACCACGAGCGTCGCCGCAACGCCACCGTCGTCGCCCGAACGGCCGCGACCGTGCTCGTGTTCGACGCCGCGACGTACCGCGCGCTGGCCCGCGACGACTCCCTCCGCCCGCTCCTGCTGCCGGCCCGCCCCGCCGCCTGACGCGCCGCGGTAACGACCCGGCGCCCCGGCCCACTCGACTCACCGGAGGGCGACCCTCCCGACCGAAGGGCGGCGACGGAAGCAGGGGCGGTGGTCGTCAAGCGCGGTCCGCGTCGGGGTCGGCGGGATCCGCGCCGCCGGAGGGCGGGTCCTCCCCGCCGGCGCCCGCGTCGGCCGGTTCGACGTCGCGACCGAGCGCCGCGGCGACGGCGTCGCGCCCCGCATCGCTCGATCGGAGCATGGCCGCGAGGCGCTCACGGATCTCGGGGTCGTCCTTGATCGCCGCGGCCATGAGCCAGGACGTCCGCTCGTCGGTCGTCACCGTGGTCGTGGTCCAGCCGGCGACCCCGTCGGGCTCTCCGGGGCCGCCCGCCAGCGGTACCGACGGCACGTCGTCTGGGAAGTAGTCCCAGGCGCCGTAGAAGTCCTTGCGCGTCCACGCGACGCCGGTCGCCCGCTCGAGCGGTCCGAGTCGGCGGTGGGGGCCGACGTAGACCTGCCCGAGCGGGATGCCCGTGCCGGCCCCCATGAGCCCCGGCGGTGGCCGGTCGAAGTAGGTGCGCCAATACCGCTCCGAGAAGAACAGCGCGCAGTAGTCGAGGCGGAGGTACTCGTCGACGAACGTGTAGCCGCGGTCCCAGAGGTGGGGCCACAGGCCGAGCAGGCACTGGTGGATGCTCGCCTGGTGGTCGACGTCGAGGAACATGGCCACGATCGGCTCCGTGTGGTCGCCGAGGGTGTCGGAGAACCACCCCTTGCGGAACTCGCACCGCTCGATGGCCCCGTGGGCGGCCACGTTGGCCTTCACCTCGTCGAGCCCGCCGTGGAACGCGCCCTGCCCGAGCGGGCTGGCCCACCGGTCGCCCTCGGCCGGTTCGGGTAGACCCTCGAAGCTGTCGTAGACGATCAGGTCACGGCCGGCCAGGTCGGCGATCAGCGACAGGTTGGCGGTCGTGCCGCCCTTCCACGAGCCCGCCTCGACGATGACCCCCTCGACGTCGGGCGGGATCTCGAGGATCCGCGCCGCCATCGCCAGGTGCACCCGCGCGCTCGTGCCGGTCTCGACCGCGCGGGTGGTCCGTCGGAGCCGGCGGGCGAGGGCGATCTTCCTCCGCCACGTCATCCGGTAGCTCTTGTGGATCTTCGGGTTGTGGAGGAGCGACACCGTCGCCACCGGGAAGGCCAGCGCGTCGAAGACCCGGGTCAACCATCCCTCGACGCGCCGCCTCTGCCTCTGGTTCCGGAGCACGGCGGACGAGCCTAACGTCACCCCGCGACCCGTCGATCGCCGCCGGGGGGTCAGCCGTCCGGTGCGAGGAGCGCGCTCAGGGCCCGGGCGAGGTCGACCGCTCCGCCGAGGTGCGTGGGGTGGATTCCGTCCTCCGCGAGCAGTCCGGCGGCGATGGCGTCCTCGGCGGAGCCCCAACGAGGCCGGAAGTCCACCAGCGCGTCGAAGCGGTCGCGCACGAACGCGTGCAGGGCGTCCTGCCCGGCGTCGTGGGGCGAGGCCCGATCGACCTCGTACACGGCGACGGCGGCGTGGTCCGCGTCGGGCAGGGC
>JAAYBP010000257.1 GCA_012730075.1 Acidimicrobiales bacterium
CGGGCCGCGTCCGACGCGGTGACCGCCCTGACCGGCGTCGACCTCGGGTGGTCGACCGGCGGTGGCGACGCCGCGGTCGAACCCGGGGCCCTCGGCGGCGCCCGCACCCTGCGACCCGGTGGGTTCGGGCGCTTCGTCGCGCCGGGCCCGGGTGACGTCCTGGCCGCGGACGACGAGGCGGCGGCGGTGGTCGCGCTCGGCCCCGTCGTCGCCGTCGCCGACCTGTCCGTCGTGTCCAACCAGGGCATCGGCGAGGCCGACAACGCCGCCGCGGCCATAGCGCTCGTGGGCGACGGCCCCGTCGTGTTCGTCGAGGACCTGCACGGCTACGGCGAGGTCACCGGCCTCGCCGCCCTGCCGACCCCGTGGAAGCGGGCGGGCCTGGCGTTCGCCGTGGTCGCCCTGCTCGGCCTGTGGAGCGCCGGCACGCGCCTCGGCCCACCCGAACGCCCCCGCCGAGCCCTCGCGCCGCCCCGCCGGGCCTACGTCACCGCCGTCGCCGCGGCCCTGTCACGAACCGGATCCCCACCCCCCGAGGAGGCCCCCCGTGGACCCATCCGCCCCTGAAGCCGGAACGATCGCGGCGGTGCGCCGCCGCCTGGGCGCCGCCGTCGCGCCGGTGGTCGTCGGCGCCGACGCCGTGCTCGACGGCCTCGTCGTGGCCCTCGCCGCCGGCGGTCACGTGCTGATCGAGGGCGTGCCGGGCACCGCCAAGACGCTCGTCGCCGACGCCGCGTCGCGGGCGTTGGGGGCCCGGTTCCGGCGCGTGCAGTTCACGCCCGACATGCTCCCGTCGGACCTGACCGGCACGATGACGCTCCGCGACGGCGACCTGGCGTTCCGCCCCGGGCCGGTGTTCACCAACGTCCTGCTCGCCGACGAGATCAACCGCACGCCTCCCAAGACCCAGGCCGCCCTCCTGGAGGCGATGGGTGAGGGGCAGGTCACCGTCGACGGTACGCCCCGCCGCCTCGCCGACCCGTTCCTCGTGGTCGCCACCCAGAACCCGATCGAGTACGAGGGCACCTACCCCCTGCCGGAGGCCCAGCTCGACCGCTTCCTCGTGAAGGTCGACGTCGGCTACCCCGACGAGGAGACCGAGGCGGCGATGCTGGGGCTCGCCCGGCGCGGCCTGGCCCCCGCCGCGCTCGACGCGGTGGCACCGATCGTGGAGGCCGATGCCGCGGGGGAGACGATCGCCGCCGTCGCCGAGCTGGTCGGGCGCATGCGCGACGAGCTCGACGCCACCACCGTCACCGACGACGTCGCCCGGTACCTGCTCGCCGTCGTGCGTCGCACCCGCGAGCTGCCGAGCGTCGAGGTCGGCGCCAGCCCCCGGGCCGCGGTCCACCTGCTGGCCGCCTCGCGAGGGACCGCCCGGCTGGCCGGACGGGCCTACGTGACGCCCGACGACGTGGTCGCGGCGGCCGCTCCGGTCCTGCGGCACCGACTCGTGCTGCGCGCCGAGGCCGAGCTGGACCGCTTCCGGCCCGACGACGCCGTCGCTGCCGCGGTCGCGTCGGTGCCGGTGCCCCGGTAGGTGATGAGCCCGTCCCGCCGCACCGTCGGGCTCTGCGCTCTGCTCGCGCTGGGGCTGCTGGTGGTCCCCACCGCGCTCGTCGCGGTGGCGGCGGTCGGGCTGGTGGCGGCGGTCGTGGTCGACGCGGTCGACGCCCGGCGTCCGCTCTCCGTGGCGCGGGAGGTCCCGGACCGCCTCGCGCGGGGCGTGCCCGCGGCGCTGCGGGTGCGGGTCGAGGGGGCGGGGGCCCGCCGGGTCGAGGTCCGCCAACCGCGCGTTCCCGACCTCGACGTCGAGCCCCCGCTCGGAGACGGGGGCCTCGACGCGGTGGTCATCGCCCGCCGGCGGGGTCGCCACGAGCTGCCCGCCCTGGCGGTGCGCACGACCGGTGGCCTCGGCCTCGTCCGCCGCGACCGGTCCCACGACGGGGCGCGGGTGATCGAGGTGCTGCCCGATCTGCCGGCGGCGCGGCGTCTGGCCGGGCAGGTCCGGGCGCGGCGGTTCCGGGACCCGGGCCTGCGCCGGCGCGGGCCGATCGGTCTCGGCACCAACTTCGACCACATCCGGGAGTACCAGCCCGACGACGACATCCGCCACGTCAACTGGGTGGCGACCGCCCGGCAGGGTCGGCCGATGACGAACCGCTACCGGGAGGACACCGAGCGCGACGTCGTCGCCCTGCTCGACTGCGGCCGGCTGATGGCGGCCCCGGTCGGCCCGGATCTGGACTCGGGCTCCGGCGCGGGCTCGGGCGGTGCGGGACGGGACGGTCCGTCGTCGCAGGGCGATCGGACCCGCCTCGACGCGGCCGTCGACGTCGCGGTCGCCCTCGCCGCGGTGGCCGACGTGGTGGGCGACCGGTGCGGCCTCGTCGCGTTCGACGACGAGGTACGGGCCCGGGTGGTCCCGCGCCGCGGCTCGGGCGACGCGGTGGTGCGCGCCGTGCACGCCCTGGAACCGCGCCCGGTCGACGGCGACCCGGACCTCGCGTTCCGGGCGGTGGGCACCACCAAGCGGGCGCTGGTCGTCGTGCTGACCGACCTCGTCGACGAGGCCGCCGCGGGTGCCCTGCTCGACGCGCTGCCGTACCTGGTCCGTCGCCACGCCGTCGTCGTCGCCTCCTGCCTCGACCCGGATCTCGTCGCCGACGCCGACGATCCCGGACCGATCGGCGTCGTCGCCCGCCGGGTCCTCGCCTCCCGCGACGCGGCCGCCGCCCGCGTCCGCCACCGGGGCGCCCGGGCCGTCGAGGCCCCTGCCGACCGGCTCGCCGCCGCGGTGGTGGCCGCCTACCTCGACGCCAAGGCCGCCGCCCGCCTCTGATACTTCCGTCGGTAGGGCCGGGTCGCGCGGCCCCGGCTCGTCCTTGCCTGCCCCGCGGTGTGACCGGGGCCGGCTAGTCGATGGGGGTGCCGTCGGGGCGGTGGATGTGCCAGGTGCCGTCGGGGTCGCGGTGCGCGGTGTAGCGGTGTCGGTACTTGAAGCGGTTGTGTTTGCCGCAGCCGGGTCCCCCGTTGCGGGGGCAGGTACAGCCTCCACCGGGCCCGTCGGGGCCGTTGTCGGCCCAGGAGATGAGGTGGTCGCACTGGCAGTGGGTGACGGGTACGTGGCAGGAGTCTTCGGTGATCGGGACCGTCGTCGCTGGACGGATTCCTCGCTGCGCTCGGAACTTGCGTGCCGTGCTTGCTGGGTCGGCCTCGCCTGACGGCTCGGCCTCCGA
>JAAYBP010000258.1 GCA_012730075.1 Acidimicrobiales bacterium
ACCGCCGCAACCAGCTTCACGTTCATGGACGTCTGCCTTCTGGCCATGACCAACAGTCACAGCCGCCAGGTGTCACCCATGTACCGCGACATCAACTGTCACCCAGGTCCCGAGAAGAGACACTGCCCTCGGCGGCGGGAAGCGCGCGCCACTTCGGCGGAGGGGGCCCCGGAGGTGGGTCGGGGGTCGGGAACTCCGGGAAGCGAGTCGGGAGGTCCGGGACAGGCGGGCAGAGGTCGCCACGGTGGGGGGTCGGAGCGTCACGCAGGGTCACGCGGGCGCGGCGCGGGCGGCGGGCGTAGGGTGCCGCCGTCCGGCGGCGGCGGTGCGGTCGTCGGTGCGCCTCCGGGCGCTCCCCCTCCCCCGAACCGACCACGCGGAGTCCCCCCATGCGGCGTCGTGCCCTGCCCCTCCTCGTCTCGATCGTCGCGCTCACGGCCCTGCTCGCCGTCGGCGCATCGCCGTCGGGGGCGGCCCCACCCGACGGGACCGGCGACCTCAGCGGCGCCGGCCTCGAACCCGAGGCGGTCGTCGACGGCGCCAAGACCAGCGCGCTCGCCCAGAGCGACCCCGACCTGCTCGCCCGCACCGACGCCGCCCGGGTGCCGGTCCTGGTGAAGCTCGACTACGACTCGATCGCCACCTACACCGGCGGACTCGACGGCCTGCCCGCCACCAGCCCGGGCACCACCGGCCGGGCGCTCACCGACGAGGCCGTCGAGTCGAGCGCCTACGCCACGGCGGTCGCCGACATCGAGACCGAGGTCACCGACGCCATCGTCGAAGCGATCCCGGAGGCGACGGTGGGCGCGTCGCTCCGCGTCGTCTACGGCGGCGTCGCCCTCACGTTGCCCGCCAACCGGGCCTCCGACCTGCTCGCCGTGCCCGGTGTGGTCGCCGTGCAGTCCGACGCCCTCAACCAGCCGCTCACCGACTCGAGCCCCGAGTTCATCGGCGCCCCGTCGGTGTGGGACGAGCTCGGCGGCGACTCCACCGCGGGCGCGGGCGTGCTCTACGGCAACCTCGACACCGGCGTGTGGCCCGAGCACCCCTCGTTCGTCGCCGACCCCGCCCTGCCGGCCGCGCCGCTCCGCCCCGACGGCGATCCGATCGAGTGCAACTTCGGCGACAACCCGCTGACGCCCGAGGACGACGTGTTCGAGTGCAACGACAAGCTCGTCGGCGGCCGCAACTTCATCGAGACCTACGTGACGCTCAACCCGGCCCTCGGCGAGGTGTATCCGGACACCGCCCGCGACAGCAACGGCCACGGCACCCACACCGCCAGCACGTCGGCGGGCGCGGTCGTCGAGTCGGCCGAGGTGTTCGGCGTCGACCGGGGCACCGTCCGCGGCGTCGCTCCCGGCGCGGCGGTCGTGTCCTACAAGGTGTGCGGCGCGCGCGGCTGCTACAGCTCCGACACGTCCGCGGCCGTCGAGGCGGCGATCCTCGACGGTGTCGACGTCATCAACTACTCGATCTCCGGCGGCGAGATCCCCTTCAGCGATCCGACCGAGCTGGCCTTCCTCGACGCCTACGCCGCCGGCGTGTTCGTGTCGACCTCGGCGGGCAACTCCGGTCCGGCCGCGTCGACCGCCAACCACCTGTCGCCGTGGACGACGGCGGTCGCGGCGTCGACCCAGGTGCGGCAGTTCTCCTCGACGCTGACCCTCCACGGCGGGGGCGAGACCTTCGTCCTCGACGGCGTCTCGATCGGGGCGGGCGTCGACGAGGAGCTTCCGGTGGTGCTCGCCCGCGACCTGCCCGGCTACGAGGACGAGCTGTGCGCCGGCGACCCGCCGTCCGCCGACGCCTTCGAAGGGCTGATCGTCGCCTGCCGGCGCGGCAACCCCGCGGGCCGCGTCGTCACCGGGTTCAACGTCCACTCCGGCGGCGCCGCCGGCATGGTCATGTACAACCTGCCGCTCCAGGACGCGCTGAGCGACAACCACTGGCTGCCCGCGATCCACCTCCCCGACGGCACCGACTTCGTCGCCTTCGTCGAGGCCCACGACGGCGTCACCGGCAGCTTCACCCCGAGCGAGAAGCGCGACGGGCAGCCCGACGTGGTCGCCGCCTTCTCGTCCCGCGGCCCCGCCGGCGGCTTCGTGAAGCCCGACGTCAGCGCGCCGGGCGTGCAGATCCTCGCCGGCACCACGCCGACGCCCGAGTCGACCGTCGAGGGCCCGCCCGGCGAGTACTTCCAGGCGATCGCGGGCACGTCGATGTCGTCGCCGCACGTCGCCGGCGCCGGCCTCCTCCTCGCCGCCCTCCACCCCGACTGGACCCCCGGTCAGATCCGGTCCGCCCTGATGACGACCGCGGTGACCGAGCTGGTCAAGGAGGACCTCACGACGCCCGCCGACCCGTTCGACGTCGGCTCCGGGCGCATCGACCTCGACGCGGCGATGGACCCGGGCCTGACGCTCGACGAGACGGCGGCGAACTACCTCGCCCTCACCGAGGACCCGGTCACCGCCCCGAACCTGAACATCCCGTCGATCAACGTGCCGGAGCTGCCCGGACGGATCACGACGACCCGCACGTTCACCAACGTCGGCGGGGCCACCGCCACCTACCGGGTGCGCACCA
>JAAYBP010000259.1 GCA_012730075.1 Acidimicrobiales bacterium
ATCGGGTTTCCACGGGATCGGGGCCACCGAGCATGCTGGACCGGTCCGCGCCCGCCGGGCGTGGCCGTCCGCCGCGGAGGAACCGGGTGCTGCTCGCCATCGACATCGGCAACACGCAGACCGTCATCGGCCTCTACGACGAGACCGCCGCCGACGGATCCGACCCGGGCGGGTCGCGCTGCGAGGCCGGGCTGCTCGATCACTGGCGCATCGCCACCAAGGCCGAGCGGACCGCCGACGAGCAGGCGCTGACGATCCAGGAGTTCCTCGGCTTCCACGGGTTCTCCTTCGACGACGACATCGACGGCATCGTCATCTCCTCGGTGGTGCCCCGGGCGACGTCCGCCTTCCGGGAGATGGTCGAGCGCTACTTCGGGTTCCGGCCGGTCGTGATCGAGCCCGGCGTGCGCACCGGCATGCCCGTGCTCACCGACAACCCGCGGGAGGTCGGCGCCGACCGCATCGCCAACGCCATCGCCGCCATCGACCTGTACGGCGGCCCGGCGATCGTCATCGACTTCGGCACCGCCACCACCTACGACGCGGTGTCCGCCCAGGGCGAGCTGCTCGGCTGTGCCATCGCGCCCGGCATCGACATCAGCCTCGACGCCCTGTACCAGCGGGCCGACGCCCTCCGTCGCATCGAGCTGATCGAGCCCCGCAACGTGATCGGCCGCAACACGGTCGACGCCCTCCAGTCCGGGGCGGTGTACGGGTTCGCGGGCCAGGTCGACGGCATCGTCGGGCGCATGCGCGACGAGGTCGGCCAGAACGCCACGATCGTCGCCACCGGTGGCCTGGCCGGGCTGATCGCGCCCTACACCCGCTCGATCGAGATCATCGAGCCGTGGCTGACGCTCCACGGCCTCCGCCTCGTCTTCGCCAAGAACCAGTAGCCCCCGTGCCAGACGTCCCCGCTCCCGACGCCCCCGACGCCGATCCCAACGCCCTCGACGGCGACCCCGCCGCGACCTCCGACGACGGCGACCCGACTCCGCCGATCCCGTACCGCTACGAGCCCGACGCCACCGCGGCCGTCCTCCACGCCGAGCACGACGGGCTGGAGCCGGGCACCGAGACCGGCCGCACCGTCACCGTCGCCGGCCGCCTGATGCTGCGCCGGGTGCAGGGCAAGCTCGCCTTCGGCACCCTCGACGACGGCAGCGGCCGGATCCAGCTGTTCGCACCGAAGGCGTCGACCCCCGACTTCGAGCGCTTCACCCACCTGGCCATCGGCGACTGGATCGGCGTGACCGGCGAGGTGATGACGACCCGCCGGGGCGAGCTGTCGGTGCGGGTCGACGGCTGGACCCTCCTCGCCCCGACGCGGCGCCAGTTCCCCGACAAGTGGCACGGCCTCACCGACACCGACGTCCGCTACCGGCAGCGCTACGTCGACCTGTGGGTCACCGAGGAGGCCCGACGGGTGCTCCTGCTGCGCAGTCGCCTGGTGTCGCTGACCCGGCGCTGGCTGGAGGACCGCGACTTCGTCGAGGTCGAGACGCCGCTCCTGCACCCGATCCCCGGCGGCGCGCTGGCGAAGCCGTTCACGACGCACCACAACGCCCTCGACACCGACCTCTACCTGCGGATCGCACCGGAGCTGTACCTGAAGCGGCTCGTCGTCGGCGGCTTCCCGCGGGTGTTCGAGATCGGCCGGGTGTTCCGCAACGAGGGGCTGTCGACCCGGCACAACCCCGAGTTCACGATGCTCGAGCTGTACCAGGCCTACGCCGACTACGGCGACATCATGCGCCTCACCGAGGAGCTGGTCGCCCACCTGGCCCGGGAGCTGTGCGGCACCACCGTCCTCACCTACGGCGGGCGGGAGCTCGACCTCACCCCGCCGTGGCGCCGCGCCCGGCTCGCCGACCTGGTCGAGGAGCAGACCGGTCTCGCCCTGTCGCTCGACCAGCCGATCGAGGAGCTGCGCGCCGCCGCCGCCGAGTTCGAGGTGACCGTGCCCGACGACGCCGGCCCCGGGAAGATCCTCCTCGAGATCTACGAGAAGACGACCGAGGGCGAGATGTGGGGACCGGTGTTCGTCATCGACTACCCGCAGGAGGTGTCGCCCCTGGCCCGGCCGCACCGGGAGCGGGCCGGCGAGGTCGAGCGCTTCGAGGCGATCGTCGCCGGGCGGGAGTTGGCCAACGCGTTCAGCGAGCTGACCGATCCGGTCGACCAGCGCGCCCGCTTCGAGGACCAGGCGCGCCAGAAGGACGCCGGCGACGAGGAGGCGATGGTCGTCGACGACGACTACGTGCGCGCCCTCGAGTACGGGCTCCCGCCGACCGGCGGCCTCGGCATCGGCATCGACCGCCTGGTGATGCTGCTCGCCGACCAGTCGTCGATCCGCGACGTCCTCCTGTTCCCGACGCTCCGTCCCGAGGCGCCCGGCTCCTGACGCCCGGCCCCGCTGGTCGGTCTCGGTGCGGCCGCCCCGCGAC
>JAAYBP010000260.1 GCA_012730075.1 Acidimicrobiales bacterium
CCGAACCGGGTCACGCCCGGACCGAACCGGGTCCGACCCGGCACCGAACCTGGGACCCCAGGGCCGAACGGGGGACAGTTGGCCGAGGCCGCCACGACGGAATCCGATCCGCCCACCACACCCCGCCGGTATCCCCTGTGGCCGGTGGTGGCGATGGCGCTCGTCGCCCTCGTCGACCAGATCGACGTGTCGGTGGCGCGCAGCGTCCTGCCGTTCCTCGAGGACGACTGGGGCCTGAGCGACACCCAGCTCGGGTTCATCACGTCGGTGTTCGTGTTCGTCAGCACGCTGGCGGCGATCCCCGCCGGCTACATCGCCGACCACTTCCGCCGCACCCGGGTGATCGGCTGGACGCTCCTGAGCTGGAGCGGGCTGATCATGCTGTCGGCGACGGCGGTCAACTACGTGAACCTGCTCGGCGCCCGGGCGCTCATGGGCATCGGCCAGGCGGTCGACGATCCGGCCTCCACGTCGTACCTCGCCGACAGCTACCCGGCCCGGATGCGCGCCCGGATCTTCTCCTGGCAGCAGGTCAGCTTCTTCGTCGGCGGGGGCATCGGGCTGGCCGGCGGCGGGGCGATCGCGGGGGCCCACGGCTGGCGTTGGGCGTTCGCCTCGGTGGCGATCCCCGGCGCGCTGGTGGCGCTGGCCGTGTTCGCCCTCCGGGAGCCGCGCCGGGGCGAGGCGGAGCTGCCCGAGACGATGACGTGGGAGGAGATCGAGGCGCTGCCGCCCCGCGAGGTCGACCGGGCGTCGGGCGCCGAGGGGCTGTCGTTCGCCCAGTTCTCCCGCATCGCCGCCAAGGAGCTGGTGAGCCAGCTCAAGATGGTGTTCGGCATCCGCACGATGCGCTACGTGCTGATCGGGGTGGCGGCCCTGCTCTTCACCGTGTCGGGCATCGGCACGTGGCTCGCCTTCTACCACGAGCGCTACTCGGACATGAGTGAGGCCCGGGCCCTCGTGGTCACCGGCGGCGTCCTCGGGCTCGGCGGCCTGTTCGGGACGCTCGCCGGCGGCTGGTTCTCCGACCGGCACCACCACCGGTGGAAGGGCGGGCGCATCGTCATCGTCGTGACGACGTCGGTCCTCTGCGCCATCCTGTTCATGATCTCGTTCGCGTTCGAGTCGGTGCCGCTGCGGATCGCGCTCCAGCTCATCGGCGTGTTCTTCGCGGCGGGCGCGGCGCCGGGCCTGCGCGCCGCGATGCTCGACGTCGTGCCGCCGGAGTCCCGCGGCGTCGGCGCGTCGGCGATGGCCCTGACGACGTCGATCTTCGGGCAGGCGATGGCGCCGGTGCTCGTCGGCTGGATCTCCGACACGACCGGATCGCTCGTCGCCGCGTTCTACATCGTGTTCCCGCCGGTGATCTTCGGACTGCTGCTGCTCCTCCGGGCCCGGCACACGCTGGAGGACGACGCCCGGGCGATCGTCACCGCCATCTACGAGGAGAACCAGGCCCTCGAGGCCGAACGCCGCGACATGGGCCTGATGGACGACCCCGCGTAACACTTGGGGTCGGAGGAAACCTGTTACCGCGGCGCGAGTTGGGTCGGAGGAAAACCGTTACCCGGCGGGTCAGTGGCCCGGGCGGGCGAGGGCCTCGCCGGTGCGGAGCACGACCTCGTCGTCACCGAGGTAGTTGTCCGAACCGGTGTGGGGCACGTCGTCGTAGATCACGATCTGCTGGTCGAGCAGCGTCATGTGCACCGCCGAGGCGGCCGGGGTGACGGCGTCCGCGTTCGAACCGATGACGGTCCAGTCGGTGGCGCCCTCGCCCTGGGGGTTGCCCTCCTCGTTCAGCCACACGATGTCGGCGGCGCCGGGCTTGAGGGTGGCGCACTGTCCCCACAGGCAGAACGACGAGTACCAGGCCGCCCCGTTGTGGGGGGCGCCGAGGGTGACCGCGTCCTCGACCGCGATCGGCTCGGAGAAGCCGCCCTGCCCGGTCGACGACCCGTACACCGCGCCGCGCACGATGTTGCCGCCCATCGAGTAGCCGACGACGTCGACCGTCTGCCCCTGGCTGGTGTAGGTGGCGTACACGTAGTGCGAGAACGCCTTGGCGAGCTCCTTCCACGACGAGCCGTTCGAGAAGGACCCCCAGTCGCGCAGCGTCATGTCGCAGCCGGTGTCGCCGGTGTAGAAGCCGACCTTCACGAACGGACCGGTGAAGCCCTGCGCCTGGAGGTCGGCGATGAACGGGTCGAACGTCGACGAGCAGTTCGTGCCGCCGGTCGCGCTCCAGCCGTGGATCAGCAGCACCGGCTTGTCGCGGGCGACCGGGCGGCACGCGCCCAGCCCGACGACGAGCGCGACGACCGCCACCAGCGCCGCCAGCCGCCGTCCCCGGATCGATCCCGTGCGAACGTGCATGTCTGTCCCCCTCGTCCGGCCGCCGTCCCGCGACGACGACCCCCGCCATCTTCGCGCACCCGGCGGACCCGAACCCCGCCCGCCTCGCGGCCCCGGGTAACAGTTTTCCTCCGACCCCATCTGTTACCGCGCTGGGTCGGACGGGGTGCCGCGAGCGATGATGGACGCGTGGCTGACACTCCCTGGCAAGGCGATGCATGCTCCCTGGTCGACGCGTTCCGCTCGGGGGAGCGGTCGCCGGTCGAGGAACTGGAGGCGACGCTCGCCGCGATCGAGGCGTCCGACCTGAACTGCTTCTCGCACGTCGATCCCGAGCGGGCCCGCGCCACGGCCGCCGACGCCGACGTGTCGCTGCCCTTCGGCGGCATCCCCACCGGCATCAAGGAGCTCGAGCCGGTCGAGGGCTGGCCTGACACCGGCGGCTCGCTCGTGTTCAAGGACCGCGTCGCCGACCACACCGCCCACAACGTGCAGCGCCTCCTCACCCGCGGCGGCGCGGTGCCGGTCGGGCTCACCACGTCGAGCGAGTTCGGCGGCCTCAACGTCAGCGTCACCAAGCTCAACGGCGTGTGCCACAACCCGTGGAAGCACGGGCGCACCGTCGGCGGATCGTCGGGCGGCGCGGCGTCGTCGGTCATGGGCGGGCTCGTCAGCCTGGCCACCGGCGGCGACGGGGGCGGCTCGATCCGCATCCCCGCCGGCTACACGGGCCTGCTCGGCATGAAGGGCACGTTCGGACGCATCACCCGCGGCCCCCACGCCATGAGCCGCCCCAACACGGTCGTGCTCGGCAACCTGGCCCGCTCGGTGCGCGACGCCGCCCGCTTCTTCGACGTGTGCGGAGGCCTCGACGCCTACGACCCCACGTCGCTCCCGGCCCACGACAGCTTCGAGGCCGGCCTCGGCACCCACGACCTGAAGGGCCTGAAGGTCGCGGTCGTCCCGGACCTCGGCGGCGTCACCCTCGAGGCTGGCGTCGAGGACCGCGTCCGCGAGCAGGCGAAGCTCCTCATCGAGGAGAACGGCATGGTCGAGGTCGACATCGACGTCCGCCCCCCGAACCTCGCCGCCCAGTGGATGATGGGCAACCTGTCGACGC
>JAAYBP010000261.1 GCA_012730075.1 Acidimicrobiales bacterium
ACGGCCGGACCCTACGACAGACCGCCTCGAAGGCAGAGTGCCCAACCACGACAGACCGCCTCAAGGGCAGAGCGTCGCTAAGGCACGGTGTCGCTTCAGAGGGGCAGGTCGCCGGTGGCGGTGCGGGTGGAGCCGTGGTCCTTCCACGCCGCGATCGTGCGCTGGGCGATCCGCATCTGGTGCACCTCGTCGGCGCCGTCGGCGAAGCGGGCCCAGCGGGCGTGCTGGTACATGTGCGCCAGCGGGGTGTCGGTGCTGTAGCCGAGGGCGCCGTGCACCTGGATCGACCGGTCGATGACCCGGCCCAGCATGTTGGCCACGAAGTGCTTGGCCATCGACACCTCGCTCTTGAAGTCGACCCCGGCGTCGATCTTCGAGGCGGCGTGCAGCACCATCAGCTTCGCCTGGTACAGCTCCATCGTGGAGTCGGCGATCATCCACTGGATCCCCTGCTTCTCCGCCAGCAGCGACCCGTGGGCGTACCGGTCGAGCGACCGCTCCACCATCATGTCGAGGGCGGTCTCGGCCTGGGCGATCCACCGCATGCAGTGCGCCAGGCGGGCCGGGCCGAGCCGGTACTGGCCGAGCAGGTGGCCCTGGCCCCGGCCGCCGAGCATCTGGTCCTTGTGCACCCGGAGGTCCTCGATGCGGATCTCGGAGTGGCCGGTCGAGCCGTGCATCGTCTCGATCTGGCGGACCTCGGTCCAACCCTCGGTGGGGATGTCGACGATGAACGCCGTGTTGGCCGCCTGCGGCAGGTCGGGGTCGTCCTCGGTGCGGGCGATCAGGATGGCGAACGACGCCCGGTGCGCGTTCGAGATGAACCACTTGTGCCCGTTGATCACCCACTCGTCGCCGTCCTCGTAGGCGCGGGTCTGGATCAGGGTCGGGTCGGACCCGGCGACCTCGGGCTCGGTCATGGCGAAGCAGCTCATCTGGGTGCCCTTGCAGAGCGGCCGGAGGTACTTCTCCTTCTGCTCGTCGGTGCCCCAGTGCAGGAGGGTGTGCATGTTCCCCTCGTCGGGCGCCTGGCAGTTCATGACCCACGGCCCCCAGCTCGACTTGGCCGCCTCGGCCTGCACCATCGCCAGCCCGACGTGGCCTAGGCCCATGCCGCCCCACTCCTCGGGCATGTGCGGGAGCCACATCCCGGCGTCGAGCGCCTTGCCCCGCATCTCCAGGAGGATCCGGATGTACTCGTCGCGCTCGATACCGGTATCGAGGCCGCCGATCTGGGCCTCGCCCGGCTTCACCACCTCGTCGATGAACGAGCGGACCCTCAGGCGGAGCTCCTCGATCTCGGGGTCGAGGGTGAAGTCGATGGCCATGGCGGGTCCTCCGGTCGTTCGGGTGGTTCGGCGGTTCGTGGGTTCGTCGGGGCGGCTCGGGGCGTGGCGCCGCTCGCCTCAGCCCGATGTCTAATGCACACGCATGAATCTTCCAAGCAGACGCCTCAGGTCGCTACCGTGACCGGCGTGACCCCCACGACCACGGGCGCCGCCGCCGATACGGGCGGTCCGCCGGCCGACTCGACCCGCGACCGGCTGCTGGCCGCCGCCGCCGAGCTGTTCGCCGATCGCGGGGTCGACGCCGTCAGCCTCCGCGAGATCAACCGGGCCGCCGGCGCCCGCAACGCGTCGGCGCTCCACTACCACTTCGGCGACCGGGCGGCGTTGGTGCGCGCCGTCCTCGCCCCCCACCACCGCGACGTCGAGGCCGCCCGGCACGTCCTGCTCGACGCCTACGAGGCCGACCCGCCCACCGAACCGACCGATGCCCTCGCCGCGCTCGCCGGGGTCCTCGTCCGGCCGTCGGCCGCCAAGCTCGCCGACCGCCCGGCCGGCCCGCAGTACCTGCGCATCGTCGCCGACCTGATCGAGCGGCCGCGCCCCGCCGTGTCGGCGGCCGCCCTCGAGGATCCCGCCGACTCGATGTACCGGTGGCGGGCCCTCGTCGCCGTCCACCTGAGCCCGGCCGCGCTCGAGCTCCACCGCCGGTTCGCGGCCTACCGGCTGACCGTCGGCCACCTCGCCCAGCGGGCCCGGACCGGCCCCCACGCGGACGACCGCCTGTTCACGAGCGACCTGATCGACATGGTGGCCGCCGTGCTCGCCGCCCCCGTCTCCGACGCGACCCGCCGTCTGCACGCCGAGCGTCCCCGCCGGACCGGTTAGCGCCGTTCTGGCAACCCTGGTCCACGCACACGGGGGATCAGGGTTGCCAAAGGCGTGGGGAACGGGGGTTACCAGTGGTCGTCGGGGTCGCGGTCGTCGTCGATCGACTGGAGGACCTCCTCGAACTTGTCGTCGCCGCCGTTGCCGGCCATCAGCCGGGTCAGCGCGTTGACCTGCGTCTCGAGCGACGCGCCGGGCGGCAGCGGATCGCCGTCGACGGTCGTGAGGTTGCCCGCCTCGTAGTGGTACGTCGCCAGCATCTCGCGCCACTGCACGGCCAGCAGGTTCTCGAAGTCGTCGGCGTCGAAGTCCGGCACCGACGGGTCCTGCCCGGCCGCGTAGGTGCCGAGCCCGAAGTTGATCAGCGCGGCCGTCCCGGAGATCCCGGCCGTGACCCCCCAGAACACGGGCCCACCCGCGATCACCGGCACCAGCGCCGCGCCACCGCTCAGGATGAACGACGTGCCCTTGGTGAGCCCGCTCCAGAACGCGGCGTGGTCCGAGGCGCGGGTGCGCTCGTTGGCGGTGAGCCCGTCGACCGCCGCCCCGGTCATCAGCGTGATGCGGCGCAGCGCGTTGGTGAGGGCGTCGTCCTGCAACTCGCCGGGCGGCACCGACAGCAGCATGGCGTCACCCCACAGACCCACCTGGCCGGCGAAGATCTCAATCGCCTCCTCGTCGTAGGACAGCTCCTCGAAGAAGTCGATCAACGTCGGCCGCCGGAACCGCCCCTCGTCCTCGACGGCGGAGGTGAGGCTCTCGGCCGCGGCGACGTCGGCCATGTCGGGGAGGTACGGCAGGAGCGTGCTCGCCGCGGCCCGCTTGATGATGTCGGGCACGCCGCCGTCGCCGACCTCGATCATGAA
>JAAYBP010000262.1 GCA_012730075.1 Acidimicrobiales bacterium
CGCAGCACGCGGAGGTGCTGCGAGACGAGCGGCTGGGGCAGGTGGAGGGCGGACACCAGCTCGTGCACGCAGCGTTCGCCGTCGGCCAGCTCGGTGACGATGGCGACGCGCACGGGGTTGGCCAGGGCCCGCAGCAGGTCCGCGGCGGCCCGGTGGCCCTCGCTCTCGCTCACCCCGGCGACGCTACCGGCGAGCGCGCGCCGGGGCGCCGCGTGGCGGGGGTCGGCGCCGCCGGGTAACGGTTTTCCTCCGACCCCACCTGTTACTCCGGCGGGGGGAGGGGGAGGTCGAGCACGAAGCGGGCGCCGCCGCCGTCGGCGTTCGCGGCGGTGGCCCGGCCGCCGTGGGCGGCGGCGATCCCGGCGACGATCGACAGGCCGAGCCCGGTCCCGGTGCCGACCCGCGAACCGTCGGCCCGCCAGAAGCGGTCGAACGCGTGGTGCAGGGCGGCGTCGTCGAGGCCGGGACCGTGGTCGCGGACCGCCAGCACCGCCCGGCCGTCCGCGGCCGCCACCGACACGTCGATCGGGGTGCCCTCCGGGGTGTGGCGCAGCGCGTTGGTGACGAGGTTGCCCACCGCTTGCCGGAGCTGGTCGTCGGTTCCCGCGACGACCACCGGGTCGGGGGCCTCGAGCGTGACCCGCCGGGTCGGGTCGATCGCGGCGGCGTCGCTGCACGCATCGGCGGCGACGACCGCGAGGTCGACCGGGTCGGTCGCGACCGGCGCGTGCTCGTCGAGCCGGGCGAGCAGCAGCAGCTCCTCGACCAACGCCCGCATGCGGTCGGACTCCTGCTCGATGCGCCGCAGGAACAGGGGCAGGTCGAGCTGATCCCGGTCCTCGGTGACCCGGAACAGCTCCGCGTAGCCCCCGATCGTCGTGAGCGGCGTGCGCAGCTCGTGCGAGGCGTCGGCGAGGAACTGCCGCAGCCGCTGCTCGGTCGCCTCCCGCTCGGCGAACGCCACCTCCAGGCGGTCGAGCATCCCGTTGACCGCCCGGCCGACGTGGGCGACCTCCGAGTCGTCGTCGGGGGCGTCGACCCGCCGCGACAGGTCACCCGCCGTGATCGACGCCGCGGACCGGGCGATCCGCTCCAGCGGTCGGAGGCCCCGACGGAGGATCAGCCACGCCCCGGCGCCGAGGCCGACGAGCAGCACCGACGCCGTGACCAGCTCGATGCGGAGCAGGCGGCTCATGCGCGCGTCGATGTCACCGGTCGGGGAGGCCACCACCAGCACGGTCGCCCGCGCCGCGGTGGGCGAACCCGACACGACGTCGACCGGCTGCACCAGGATCCGCCAGCGGCCGGCTCCCTCCTCCGCGCGGACGGTCAGCAGCCGCACCTCGTCGGCCTCGCCGACGCCGGCGGGCAGGCTCGGCCGGTCCTCGCTCACCGCCGGGTCGATGCTGGCCAGCACCTCGCCGTCGGCGGTGATGAGGGCGGCGTAGTCGTCGAAGCCGAGCGAGCCTCGGGTCGGCTCGGGGCCGCCGGTGGGTCCCCCGTCCCCGAAGTGACGGCCACCCGACTCGATCACGAGGCGCGTACCGATCGGCTCGGCCACCGCGCGCAGCTCGTTGTCGAGGCCGTTCTCGAGCGAGCGTCGGTACAGCGTGTAGCTGGCGACGCCGAACACGGCGAGGCCGATCGTCGTCAGCGCGACCAGCGCCAGCACGAGTCGGGTGCGAAGGGTCATCGGCCACCGGTGGGACAAGGGTTGTCAGCTCCGATCCTGCCCGTTCGGGTCCACGCTGGGACGCCACCCTCGGCGTCGGCTCCGACCGACCTGGGAGAACCCTGGGACCGGCGGGCCCACGCGTCGGGGGAGCCGACCCGCGCCGTACCGTGTCGGCGATGACGTCCGAGGCGACCTCCACCCAGCCGCGCGTCCTGGTCGTCGACGACGAGGAGCACATCACCGAGCTGGTCGCCATGGCGCTCGGCTACCAGGGCTTCGAGGTCGAGCGGGCGGCCACCGGTCGCCAGGCGCTCGACGCGGTCGCGGCCCGCCCGCCGGCGCTGATCGTGCTCGACGTGATGCTGCCCGACCTCGATGGGTTCGAGGTCGCCCGGCGGCTGCGCCGCGAGGAGGGCGCCAGCACCCGCATCCCGGTGATCTTCCTCACCGCCCGCGACACCACCCAGGACAAGGTCGAGGGCCTGCGGCTCGGCAGCGACGACTACGTCACCAAGCCGTTCTCGATCGAGGAGCTGGTCGAGCGGGTGAAGGCGGTGCTGCGCCGGTCGTCCGGCGTCGGTCCCGGCGAGAGCAAGCTGAGCTTCGCCGACCTCGAGCTCGACGAGGAGACCCGTGACGTGTGGCGCGGCGGGCGGCTGATCGAGCTGACGCCCACCGAGTTCAAGCTGCTGCGGTACCTGCTCGCGAACGCCCGCCGGGTGCTGACCCGGGACCAGATCCTCGAGGCGGTGTGGGACTACACCTTCGCCGGCAACGCCAGCGTCCTCGAGACCTACATCAGCTACCTGCGCCAGAAGGTCGACGCGACCGAACCCCACCTGATCCACACGGTCCGCGGCGTCGGCTACTGCCTGCGCCTCCCCCGCTGACGAGTAACAGGTGGGGTCGGAGGAAAACCGTTACCCGCGCGACATGGGTCGGAGGAAAACCGTTACCCGCGCCGGCCGCCGGTAGGGCGGCGCGGCTCCTAGCCCGCCGTCTCGGGATCCCGCGGGTCGGGGCTGGCGTCGGCCGCGCCGTCGTCGTCGGAGGCCTCCTCGTCGCTCAGCTTGAGCAGGTGCCACAGGTTGATGACGACCAGCGCGGCGTTGACGCCGACCATCGGCCAGACCCGCACCATCGAGTTGTAGAAGACGAGCACCACGCTGGCGACCAGGTTGAGCTGGCGCAGGCGGACCGGCCGCGACTGGAGCAGCGAGACGATCAGCACGATCGAGCCGGCCCAGCCGACCACCTCGAGCCACACGGCCGTCAGTCCCCGGACTCGAACAGGTCGCGCCGGGGGTCGTCGCGGTAGACGGGATCGCGGCCGGCGTCGAAGGCGCGGATCGCCTCGGGGAGGTTGTCGGTGAAGCCGGCCATGAGCTGGTTGCGGTCCTCGAACTGGATCGCGGCGTCGAGGCTGGCGATCTCCTGCTCGGCCCACAGCGCCTGCTTGGTGGCCTCCAGCCCGTGGTGGGAGTACGACGCCATCGACCCGGCCATCGAGAGGGCCTCGTCGAGCACGGCGTCGTCGGCGACGACCCGCGAGACGAGGCCCATCCGCAGCGCCTCGCCGGCATCGACCCGCCGGCCGGTCAGCAGCAGGTCGTTGGCGTTGGCGCCTCCGATCAGCCGGGGGAGGATCCAGCCCGCGCCCATCTCGGTGGAGGTCAGCCCGTTGACGATGCCGGTGGCGTTGAACACCGCCGACTCGGAGGCGATGCGCAGGTCGCAGCCGAGCGCCAGACACAGCCCGCCCCCGTACGCGGGGCCGTTGACGGCGGCGACGACCGGCTGCGGGATGGCGCGCAGCCGCCGGGTGAGCTGCGAGTAGATGCCCATCGAGCGGCTGGCGATGCGGTGCACCGACAGGTCGTCGACGTTCGGGATGATCCCGTAGTCCTTCAGGTCGAGGCCCGAGCAGAACGCCCGGCCCGCCCCGGTGAGCACGACGACCCGCACCCGGTTCTCCCGGCCGACGGTGGCGAGCGCCTCGTCGAGCGCGACCGCGAGGTCGATCGACAGCGCGTTGAGCCGCTCGGGCCGGTTGAGGCGCACGATGCGCACCTCGTCGCCGCGGGGCTCGACCTCGACCAGTTCCATCTCGCTCCTCGGTGGGGGTGACGCAAGCGTGCCAGGAGCACTAGTCGATCGCCCGGTCCGCCGGGCCAGGCCACGTGCGCTGCGCGTTTCCTCCGACCCCATCCGTA
>JAAYBP010000029.1 GCA_012730075.1 Acidimicrobiales bacterium
CCCAGTCCGAGGCCAAGGTGCAGGCGGCGCTGGCCCGGCTGCTCGAGGGGCGGACGTCGATCGTGATCGCCCACCGCCTGGCGACGATCCGCCGGGCCGACGAGATCGCCGTGATCGACGGCGGCCGCGTCGTCGAGCGCGGCACCCACGACGAGCTGATGGCGCTCGGCGGCTGGTACGCCCGCGCCTCCGAGCGCCAGTTCGGCGACCCCGCCCTCGCCGCCTGACGCGAGCGGTGTCAGATCCGACACCTCTCGCTCGCCGCGTGCCTGGTGTCCGGCACTGGCGCCGCGCTGGTCAGGGGACGGCGAAGGTGGCGCTGGTGATCCGACCGTCGGGGGTCACGTCGAGGCGGTAGTAGGTGCCCTTCGGCAGACCAGGACCGTCGTCGACGTCGACCCCGTCGCCGCGGAGGGCGTGCAGCGCGGCGGGGATGACGTCGCCGTGGCTGCACAGCACCGCATCGGTGCGGGCGACGGCGAGCCGCCAGATCAGCGCGGTCGTGGCGTCCACGGGCGACCCCTCGGCCAGCGCTCCAGCGTCGACCAGGACCTCGACCCCCGAACGGCGGGCGAGCGGCGCCACCGTCTGGAGGCAGCGGACCGCCGGGCTCGACCGGATCTCGACCGGCGCGGCCGGGTACAGCGCCTGGGCGATCGCGGCGGCCTGGCCGTGGCCCTTCTCGGTCAGGGGCCGCTCGGCGTCGGGCCCGTCGTAGCCGCCCCGCGTGCCGGCGTGCGCGTGCCGCACGAGGTAGATCGCCACGGCGGCGCAAGGTAGCGCCGCACCCCCCGCCCGGTCGCCCCGGACCGCGTGTTACATCCGGGGTCAGACCCCAGATGTAACAACGGGCTTCTGTTACATCTGGGGTCTGACCCCGGATGTAACACGCCCCGGATGTAACGGTCAGCCGGTGGTGGTGGTGGTGGTGGTCGAGCCGGAGAGGCCGGCGTCGACGTCGTCGCGGACGCCGTCGACGAGGGCGGCGATGTCGGTCGGGGCGTCGATCGCGTCGAAGGCCTCCAACCGGGCGGCGGCCTCGGGCCAGTCCTCGCGGCTCACCGCGACGACCACCCGGAAGGCGAGGGCGTCGGCGTAGTCGGGGTCGACGGCCAGCGCCCGCTCGAAGCCGTCGTCGACCTCGGCGAGGAGCCGGGCCAGCTCGTCGACCTCCAGGGCGGATCCGACCCGCTGGGCGAGCAGGTGGTTCGTCCAGGCGAGGTAGGTGAGGGCCACCGGGTTGTCGGGGTCGTCGGCGAGCACGTCCTGGTAGCACTCGATCGCGTCGGTGGGGACGCCGCCCGCCTGCTGCCACTCGACGGTCAGGTTGATGCAGCTCGCCGCGGCCTGGGTCGGCGACCGGTCGATCGCCCCGGTGATGCCGTCGCCGGAGCGCCGCTCACCGGCGGCCTGGGCGACCAGCACGCCGAGCAGCACGGCGAAGCCGACGATGCCGACGACGATCGCCGCCCACTGGCCCGGCGACCGCCGGACCGGGGTCGACACCGGGGCGGTCCGTCCGCGCGCCTCGGCCCGCAGGGCCCGGGCCGCCCGCCGCGTGTAGTCGTCGCGCAGCGTCCGGTAGTCGTCGTCGTCGATGTCACCGGCCGCCCGCTCGGCGTCGAGGTCGCGGATGCTGTCGAGCAGGAACGCCGTCACCTCCGTGTGCCCGTCCGCCGCGCCGGCGACCGCACCGTCCCCGACCGCGACGTCGGTGTCGGTGTCACCCCGGCCGGCACCGTCGGCGGCGTGATCGTCCGCTCGTCCGGCGTCGCTCGACGCGGCGCCGTCCCCACCGCCGCCGACCGCCTCGGAGCGCCCGCCCGGACCGCCGGACCGATCGCGAGAACGGGTGCGGCCGCGCGCCCGGGACGCGGCGATGCGCTCGGCGTCGCGCCGGGCGCGCTCGTCGGCCTCCGTGCTCACCGCCCGTCGCCCTCGCCGTGCGGGTCGGCGGCCGCCGACGAGAG
>JAAYBP010000263.1 GCA_012730075.1 Acidimicrobiales bacterium
CCGGACGATGCGTGGACGCTCGCCGTCGAGGTGTCCCCGCGGGCGCGCGAGCTGGCCGGCCGATTCTGGCCCGGGCCCCTCACCCTGGTGCTCCGCCGCGACCCCGGCCTCGCGGGGTGGGAGCTCGGTGGCGACCCGGCGACCATCGGCGTTCGTTGCCCCGACTCCCCGCTGGTGCGCGCCGTCGCCCGCCGGGTCGGTCCGATCGCCACCACGAGCGCCAATCGCCACGGCCACCCGACCCCGGTCGACGCGGTCGACGCCGCCGCGGCCCTCCTCGGTCCGGTCGGCGTGGTGGCCGACACCGGGCCGTGCGACGGCGTCGCGTCGACGGTCGTCGACCTCACGGTCGAGCCGCCCCGGGTCCTCCGCCTCGGAGCCCTGACCGCCGCCGCCCTCGGCCTCGACGACGCCACCGGAAGGCCCGAACCCGGGAGGGACCGGTGAGGATCCGGCGGGCATCCTTGTCCGCGGGCGACCGGCGTGGTTGGGTGAGGGGCGTGACCCGACCGAGCCCCCGCCGGTGACCGGTACCCGAGCCGGCGTGGCGTTCATCGTCGCCGGCCTGATCCTGATCGTGCTCGGCACGCTCGAGGTCGGCCGTGACGACCTGATGCACACGGTGGCGACGAGCATGATCGTGTTCGGCGCGGTCGTGATCTCCGTGGCGACCGAGGGCAAGGACCAGGCCTCGGACTGATCGGACGGGCGGGGCCGACGCCGCCTCCCGCGTACGACCCCCTCCGATCCCGTCCGTGCGCGGTCAGGTGTCGGCGTCGCGGGTGCGGCGGGCTCCGGGCGCCAGGTAGGTGTAGAGCACGAGGCCGGCGGCGGCGATGCCGATCGGCACGATGGCGTCGCCCCGCCGGGAGTACACGGGGTAGAGCACGAACGCCGAGAGCAGGCCGGTCCACATCCACAGGATCAGGACGCTGCGACGGTGGCCGTGGCCGAGGCGCAGCAGCCGGTGGTGCAGGTGGTTCTTGTCGGCGGTGGCCGGGTTCGCCCCGGAGCGGGCCCGCCGGATGATCGCCCACGCGGTGTCGAGGATCGGCACGCCCATCACGACGACCGGGATGAACAGCGGCAGGTAGAAGAAGTACGCCTGGCCGCTGAAGGGGTTGGCGGTTTGGCCGCCGATCAGCATCGTCGCCCCCGCCATCATCACGCCGAGCATGTAGGCGCCGCCGTCGCCCATGAAGATCCGGGCCGGGTTGAAGTTGTAGGGCAGGAAGCCGACGCACGCGCCGACCACCGCGATCGCCAGGAGCGGCGCCGGGTTGTCGGTGCGCAGCACGTCCACCGCCGGGTCGGTGAGCCGGTGCGCGTAGAAGAACAGCGACCCGGCCGCGATCGCCACGATGCCGGCGGCCAGCCCGTCGAGCCCGTCTATCAGGTTGGTGGCGTTGGCCATGCCGAGCACCCAGAGCACCGACACGAGCGGGGCGAGGTCCGAGGACAGCACGATCGTCCCGGCGAACGGCACGCGGAACAGCACCATCGCCACGCCGAGCCAGTACATCGCCGATGCAGCGAGCACGAGCCCGGCGGTCCGCGCCGGAGGCGACACCTCTCGCACGTCGTCCCACGTGCCGACGACGCACGCGATCGTCGCCCCGATCAGCACCCCGCCCACCGCCCGGGTGCCGTCGAACACCCGGGCGAACTCGCTCATGCGCCAGGCGACGCCGACGGCGACGACGAGCCCGATGAGCATCGCGACCCCGCCGAGGTACGGCGTCGGCTCGGTGTGGACCTTGCGCGGGTCGGGGTGGGCGAGGGCGCCGACCCGCCGCGCGATCCACCCCGCGACCGGGGTGAGGAGCAGCGTGACGCCGAAGGCGACCGCGAACACGGTGCCGTAGGCGGCGGCGGCCGGCCTCACGGGGCGGGAGCGGGGGCGGCGCGCGTCACGGCCGCGACGCTACCGCCGTCCCCGAGGACGGCCGGGGACGCGGTTGGCACGCGCTCAGCGGGCGAGGTCCGGGTACGGCTCGAACTCGGAGCACAGCGCGTGCACCTCGGCACGCACCGCGGCGATCTCGGCCTCGTCGTCGCGCCCGACGAGCGTCCGGTGGATCAGGTCGGCGATGGTGCCCATCTGCTCCGGGCCCATGCCCTGCGTGGTCACCGCGGGCGCCCCGATGCGGAGGCCGCTGGTGATGTACGGCGGGCGGGGGTCGTCGGGGACCGTGTTCTCGTTGAGGCTGATGCCGGCCCGGTCGAGGGCGAGGCGGGCCTTCTTGCCCGAGAGGTCCTCGTCGAGCGAGCGCAGGTCGACGAGCACCAGGTGGTTGTCGGTCCCGCCCGAGACGAGGCGCAGCCCGTGGCCGGCGAGGCCCTCGGCGAGGGCGGCGGCGTTGGCGACGACCGCCTGGCCGTAGTCGGCGAAGCTCGGGTCGGCCGCCTCGTGGAACGCCACCGCCTTGGCCGCCACCACGTGGTCGAGCGGGCCGCCCTGGAGGCCGGGGAACACCGCCTTGTCGATCTTCTCGGCGTGCTCGGCGGTGGACAGGATGCAGCCGCCGCGTGGCCCGCGCAGGGTCTTGTGGGTGGTGAAGGTGACGATGTCGGCGTAGGGCACCGGGTTGGGGTGCACGCCGGCGGCGATCAGCCCGGCGATGTGGGCGGCGTCGAACATGAACAGCGCGCCGACCTCGTCGGCGATCTCGCGGAACGGCGCCGGGTCGATGATCCGCGGGTAGGCGGTGGCGCCGGCGACGATGATCTTCGGCTGGTGCTGCTTGGCCAGGTCGCGAACCTGGTCGAAGTCGATGCGCTCGTCCGACGGGGTCACCCCGTACGACGCGAAGTCGAAGAGGATCCCGCTGGCGTTGACCGGCGAGCCGTGGGTGAGGTGGCCGCCCTGGTCGAGGCGCATCCCGAGCACCCGGTCGCCCGGGTTCAGCACCGCCAGGTAGACGGCCATGTTGGCGTTGGCGCCCGAGTGGGGCTGGACGTTGGCGTGGTCGGCGCCGAACAGGGCGGTGACCCGTTCGCGGGCGAGGTCCTCGACCCGGTCGATCACCTCGTTGCCGCCGTAGTAGCGCTTGCCGGGGTAGCCCTCGCTGTACTTGTTGGTCAGCACCGAGCCGGTCGCCCGCAGCACCGCCGGCGACGCGAAGTTCTCCGACGCGATGAGCTGGACCGTGCGGTTCTGACGCTCGACCTCCGCGTCGATGATCGAGAACAGCTCGTCGTCGTTGGTGGTGGGCCAGGGCATCGGCGTACCTCGCGTCAGGTGGGGAGGCCCCGGGCCCGGGCGGTGACACCGGGGGCGAGGCGGTCGATCAGCTCATCTTGGGCCGCGGGATCACCCGCGAGCGAAGCGATCTCGGTGAGCTGATCGACCCGTCGCTGGTGACGGTCGCCCTCGAACCCGGTGGCGAGCCAGGTGGTCACGATCTCCTCGGCGAGGCCGGTGCCGACGACCCGCGCCCCGATCGACAGCACGTTGGCGTCGTTGTGGGCCCGGCTCATGCGGGCGGTGTAGAGGTCGTTGCACAGCGCCGCCCGGACGCCGCGGACGCAGTTGGCGGCGAGCTGCTCGCCCTGGCCCGAGCCGCCCATCACGATGCCGCGGTCCACCGCACCGCTCGCGACCGCCCGGGCGACCGCCGCGCAGTAGGCCGGGTAGTCGACCGACGCGTCGGAGTCCGTGCCGGCGTCGAGCACCTCGTGGCCGGCGGCGCCGAGGAAGTCCACCAGGTGGGCCTTCAGGTCGACGCCCGCGTGGTCGGACCCGATCGAGATCCTCATGGGGCCGAGTACGACGGGACGTTCGGGAAGGCCAGGTCGATCAGCCGGTCGACCAGCCGCTCGATCTCGACCGCGGTCCGCTCGTACGCCCGCTTCGACATGCCCATCGGATCGGCGACGTCGTCGGAGTCGTCCTGGCCGAGGAGGTCGGCGGTGCGGCGGTCGCGCCCGACGCGATCGAGCCACGTGGACCACGGCTCGAGCCGGTCGTCGACCACCCGCCGGGGCCCGGCGACCTCGCCGCGGCGCACGATCTCGCGGAGGGTGAACGTGCGGGCGAAGGAGTCGGGGTCGAGCACGACGGCCTCGCGCACGTGCTCACGGGCCATGCCGATCACGAGGTCGGCGGCCCGGACGTCCTCGACGGTCATGATCCGGCTGCGATGCTCGCCCAGGTCGAGGCCGCGCTTCGCCATCGCCTTGACGCTGCCCGCCGAGGCGGGGACGTCGTCGGCCACCAGCCCGGCCGAGCGCACGGCGGCGTCGATGCCGCGGCGCGACAGGCGATCGCGCAGCAGCACCTCGCCCATCGGCGAGCGGCACTGGTTACCGGTGCAGAGGACCAGGACGTCGATCGGAGGATTGTAGGAGGCGCCCGACACCCGCGTAGCTTGGCCCGATCCTTGACCGTCTGGTCAAGCGATGGCCCCCGGAGGTGGGACAGGTGACCGCAGGCGACGGCCTCGACCCCCGGCTGCCGGTGCTCGTCGGCGTCGGCCAGCTCAACGTCCGCGTCGACCGTGGCGAGGCGCCGCTGGAGCCGGTCGCCATGCTCGCCGAGGCGGCCCGCATCGCGGCCGACGACGCGACCGTCGACGTCGGCGTCGAGCGCCTGCTCGCCGGCGTCGACACGATCGGCGTGATCGACATCCTCTCGTTCCGCTACCCGGACCCGGCGGCGCTGGTGGCGGGCCTCGTCGGGGCCGAGCCCCGCCGCCGCTGGCGTACGACGCCCGGCGGGAACTACCCCCAGACCCTCGTCTCGCGGGCGGCGGCCGACATCGCCGCGGGCGACGCGGACCTGGTGCTGATCGGCGGGGCGGAGGCGTGGCGCACCCGCTCGGCGGCCCGCGCCGCGGGCACCGACCTGGGCTGGACCCACCAACCTGACGACGCCGCCCCCACCGAGCGCTTCGGGTCCGCCGACTCGCTGTCCGCCGAGGACGAGATCGCCCGTGGGCTGTTCATGCCGGTGCAGCTCTACCCGATCTTCGAGAGCGCGGTCCGCGCCGCGGCGGGACGCACCCAGGCCGAGCACCGGGCCTTCCTCGGTGAGCTGTGGGCCCGGTTCAGCGCCGTCGCCGCGTCCAACCCGCACGCGTGGATACGCGAGGCGCGCACCGCCGAGGAGATCGCCACGCCCGGCCCGTCGAACCGGATGATCGGCCACCCGTACCCGAAGCTCATGAACTCCAACAACAGCGTCGAGCAGGCCGCCGCCCTGCTGCTGTGCTCGGTGGAGCGGGCCCGCTCGCTGGGGGTGCCGTCGGACCGCTGGGTGTTCCCCTGGACCGGCACCGACGCGAGCGACACGCCCTTCGTCTCCAACCGGGTCTCGCTCCACCGCTCGCCGGCGATCTCGATCGCGGGGAACAGGGCCCTGTCGCTCGCGGGCGTCGGGGTCGACGACCTCGCCCACGTCGACGTGTACAGCTGCTTCCCGTCCGCCGTGCAGGTCGCGGCCGCCGAGCTCGGCCTCGGGTTCGACCGCGAGCTCACCGTCACCG
>JAAYBP010000264.1 GCA_012730075.1 Acidimicrobiales bacterium
CGGCCGGTCGCCGACGTGCGCATGTTGCCGACGAGGCCGGCGACGACGATCACGAGCACGAGCAGCACGACGAACAGGGTCCGGTCGTCGCCCAGGTCGATCGGGCCGTAGGCGGGTCGGCGGATCGACCAGCCCCGCGACCCGTTGCGGACGCCCTCGAGCTGGAACACGAGGCGGTCGCCGACGAACGCGAGGGCGAGGGTGGCGAGGGCGAGGTGCAGGCCGCCGAACCGCAGCGACGGCAGGGCGACGAGGAGGCCGACGACCAGCGCGGCGACGGCGGCGAGCAGGGCGGCCAACCAGAACACGACCCGGCCGTTGTCCATGACCACCGGCACCGTGCTCGGCCACTGGTGGTTGACGAGCCAGCCGGCGGTGAACCCGCCGACGGTGACGAACGTGGCCTGGGCGAGGTTGATCATCCCGCCGATGCCGGTCACGACGACGAACGACAGGAACACGAGCGCGAGGGCCAGACCGCGGTTGACGATCCCGTTCCAGTAGGGGTCGGCGACGAGGAACACCCAGGCCGCGAGCCCCACCGCGGCGATCGCCCAGGGCATCCGGCGACGCCAGGACGGGAGGTCGGCGAGCGGGTCCGCCGCGGGCGCGGACTCGGCGACCGACCCGGCCCGTCGGCCCTCCCGGGGCAGCAGGAACAGCAGGACGAACAGCCCGATGAACGGGACCGACGTGCGGAAGCCGGAGATGCGGGTGAGTACGTCGGGGGCATAGCCGTTGACGAGGTTCTGCACCACGCCGAGGACGACGCCGCCGACGAAGGCCAGGGGCAGCGACCGGAACCGGGCGAACACGACCGCCGTGAACGACGTGAAGACGATCATGTCGAAGGTCAGGGCGCTGAGGTCGAACAGCGGGGCGATCAGGATGCCGGCGACGCCCGCCAGGCCCGCCGCGAGGATCCACACGATCCGCGAGGACCGGGCGGTGTCGATGCCCCGCAGGCGGGCGAGATCGTGCCGGTCGACGCCGGCGCGGGTCTCCAGGCCGAGCCGGGTGTGGCGCATCAGCCCCCACAGGCCGAGGGCGGCGAGGGCGGCGGCGATCAGCACGGCCACCTGGTCGGACGTGACGACCACCCCGCGGGTGATCGCCCACGACTCCGGCGGCGACGGGCCGAGCCCGGGCGGGGCGATGCCCTGCTCCCCGGCGGCGGTCGGCAGGTCGGCGCCGAAGCCCGCGTTCACGACCTCGATCAGGAGCAGCGCCGCGGCGGGGAGGGCGACGAGCACGCCGATCGTGCCGACGAGTCGGGGCACCTCCGGCGCGCCGGCCAGCCGTCGGAACAGGGCGACGTCGAGGCCCCAGCCCAGCAGCGGCGCGACGACCAGGATCGCCAGGGCCGCCGCCGGCACCAGCGGAAGCCCGAGCCCGCCGTCGGCGCTCGGCTGGTGCAGCACGAAGAAGGCGAGGGCGCTGGTGAAGGCCATGGCGCCGTAACCGAGGTTGAACACGCCGGAGGCCTGGTGGGTCAGCACCAGGCCCGACGCCATGACCGCGTAGAGGCCGCCCGCGACGGCGCCGGCGACGACGAGGCTGAGCAGCTCGATCATCTAGGTGCGTCCGTCAGCAGGGCCTGGTGGCCCGAGCGCCGTCAGCCGACCTCGATGTTCTCGCCGCAGACCAGGTTGATCTCGGTGACGAACTCGTCGCCGTCGACGCGGTAGAGCGCCGCGCACGGCACGGAGCGGTCGCGGTTGTCGGGCCAGCTCGAATCCCCGACGACGCCCTCGACCCCGTAGGTGAAGTCGCCGCCGTTGAGCGTGGCGAGGAACGACTCGACCGTCAGGTCCTCGCCGGTCTCCTCCAGCGCCTTCACGAACATGTCGGTCGCCCAGTAGCCGGCCGCCACCGCCAGGTTGAGCGCCTGATCCGGGTTCACCGCGGCGACCGCCTCGAGCATCGCCGCGTTGGCGGGCACGGTCGGATCCATGTCGATCTGGGTGTTGACGTACACGCCGTCGTAGCCGGGCTGGCCGAGCAGCAGCGGGCTGTAGGACGGGGTGATGATCATCCCCTCGTACCCGGAGGCCTGGAGGGCCGCCGCGATCGTCGTGCCCGACAGGGTGGCCTGCAGGTAGATCACGTCGGGCGCCTCGCCGTCGGCGGACGACAGGAGCTGGGAGACGAACGGGCTGGGGTCGCCCAGCGGGTCCGGCGGCGCGGGCAGCGAGGCGTCGGCCGTGACGACCTCGAAGCCCTTGTCCTCGACCGATGCGCTGAGGAGCGTGAGCCCGCCGCGCCCGGAGTCGTTGTCCTCCCCGATGAAGGCGACGGTGCGGTCGGTGTCGCCGAAGTGGGCCTCGAGCACGGTGCCGAGCGCGTTGGACCCGATCTCCAGGGACGGGTTGGTGACGCATCCGGTGATGCCGAAGGCGACCTCGTTCTCGCAGAACGCCGGGTTCACGCCCCACCCGAAGGTCGGGATCCCGTTGTCGACGATGTAGTCACCGCCGCCGAACAGGCCGCTCATCACCGGCAGCAGGGCGAACACCTCCTCCTGCTCGACGAGGCGCTGGGTGATCTCGCGGCCGGTGTTGGCGTCGTTGTCGTCGTTCTCGATGGCGACGACCTCGATCTGGCGTCCGTGCACCCCGCCCGCGTCGTTGACCTCCTTCAGGCGGGCCTCGACGCCGACCCGCGCGTCGCCGAAGTAGAGGTCGTAGACGACGCCGCCGACGCGGATCGCGTCGTCGGTGACGCCACGGGTGGTCCGCTGCTCGGGCCCGCCACCGTCGTCTCCCCCGGTGGCGGGGCCGTCGTCCTTGACGCTGTCGGAGCACGACGCGAGGGCCACGACGAGCGCGGCGCAGGCGGCGAGGGCACGGAGGGAACGGGTTGGCACGGGGGTCGACCTCCAGGGTCAGGCGGAGACGCCCAGGTAGGCGTCGCGAACGGCGGGATCGGCCCGCACCTCGGCGGGCGGGCCGTCGGCGATGACGCGGCCGAGGTCGAGTACGACGATGCGGTCGCAGGTCCCCATCACGAAGGAGACGTCGTGCTCGACGAGCAGCACCGCGGTGCCGCGCCGGGTGCGCTCGTCGTCGACGATCGCCGCGAAGCGGTCGGCCTCGGCCGCCTCCAGGCCCGAGGTCGGCTCGTCGAGGAGCAGCACGGACGGCTCGTCGACCAGCGCCCGGGCCAGCTCGACGAGCCGGGCGGTGCCGATCGGCAGGGCGGAGCAGGAGCGGTCGCGCAGGGCGGTGAGGCCGCAGCGCTCGAGCACCTCCAGCGCGCGCTCGCGCCGGTGGGCCTCGCGGCGTCGTCGGGTCGGCGAGCCGACCAGGTCGGCCAGCACGCCCCCGCCGCCCCCGACCCACTCGGTGGCGACGAGGAGGTTCTCCTCGACGGTCAGCCACCCGAACGTCTGCACCCGCTGGAACGTGCGGCGCAGCCCGGCACGGGCGATGCGGTGCGGCGACCACCGGGTGACGTCACGGCCGTGGAGGAGGACCCGCCCCGCGTCGGGCGTCCGGACGCCCGACGCCACGTCGAACAGCGTCGTCTTGCCCGCGCCGTTGGCGCCGATCAGGCCACACACCTCGCCGGGGGCGACGGCCAGGCCGGCGTCGTCGAGAGCCGCGACACCGCCGAAGCGGACGCCGATCCCCATCAGCTCGAGGGCGGGTGTGGCCCCGGTCCCTGTCACCTGACGCTCCTCCACGTCGCTCCCCGGTGGGTCGAACCCTAGAACACGTTCTAGGTGGGTGCTCGGGACCGGCGCGTCACGAGACCGGAGGGTCAGGCCGACGGCTCGGCGGGCAGCCCGAGGACCCGCTCGCCGAGGATGTTGCGCTGCACCTCGCCGGTGCCGCCTCCGATGGTGAGCGCCCGGGAGAACAGGTAGCCGAACGCCCACGTCGGGTTCGGGCTGCCGCACGGACCGGCGTGGGCGAGCAGGCCCGCCGTACCGGCCAGGTCCTTGGCGATCGACATGACGTTCTGGCCGTGCTCGTCGGCAAGCACCTTGCGGATCGACGCCTCGGGGCCGGGCGGCTCGCCCTTGATCGCCGCGGTGACGGTGCGGAGACGGATGAGGCGCAGGACCTCGGCCTCGATCCACATCTGGGCGAGCCGCTGGCGCAGGTGCGGATCGTCGACGCCCCCGGCCTCGCGGACGATGTCGAGCAGGTCGCCGGCATCGGGGCCGAGCCCCCACAGCGCACCGCCGGACGACAGCGACACCCGCTCGTTGCCGAGCGTGACCTTGGCCAGCCCCCAGCCCTGGTTCACCTCGCCGATCAGGTGGTCGGCCGGGAGCCGGACCCCGTCGAGGAACACCTCGTTGAACGTCGGGGTCCCGGTCATCTCGACCAGGGGCCGGATCTCGACGCCCGGCGCGTCCATCGGGCACACGAAGTAGGAGATCCCCTGCTGCTTGGGTGCCTCGGGGTCGGTGCGGGCGATCAGGATCCCCCACTTGGAGTGCTGGGCGAGCGACGTCCACACCTTCTGCCCGTCGACGATCCACTCGTCGCCGTCGCGGGTCGCCCGGGTGGTGAGGGCGGCGAGATCGCTGCCCGCGCCCGGCTCGCTGAAGAGCTGGCACCACACCTCCTCGCCGCTCAGCAGCTTCGGCAGCCACCGCGCCTGCTGCTCGGCGGTGCCGGCGTGGATGATCGTCGGGCCGGCCCAGCCGATGCCGATCTGGTTCGACGGGCGTCGCACCCCCGCCCGCTTCAGCTCCTCGTCGATGACGATCTGCTCGATCGGGTCCGCGTCGAGCCCGTAGGGCCGCGGCCAGTGCGGCGCGACGTACCCCGCGGCGGCCAGCTCGGCGTCGGACGGGGTCGGGTTGGCCGCCAGCCAGTCGCGCACCGCCACGCGGGTCGGGTGATCGTCACCGGGAAGGTCGAAGTCCATCGCCGGTCGACCGTACTCACCGCCGACCCGTGGGTCCGCCCGACCACCCCCTCGCCCCGAAGGTCCGCCACCCCCTTCCGCTCAGGCTTGACCGGCCGGTCAACCCATCGCGTCGTGCTCTCGTACACTCCGCCCGCACGCGACCGAGGAGAGCGGCCCATGAGCGTCAACGGATGGAACTTCGCCGAGATGTGGGAGGTCATCGCGGAGCAGGTCCCGGACGCCCCGGCCCAGGCCCAGGGCAACCGGCGCTTCACCTGGCGCGAGTTCGACGAGCGGGCCAACGGCGTCGCCCACACGCTGCTGGAGGCGGGCGTCGAGGAGCAGGACAAGGTCGCCCAGTACCTCCACAACTGCCCCGAGTACCTGGAGTCGGTGTACGCGAGCTGGAAGGCCGGTCTGGCACCGGTCAACACCAACTATCGCTACACCGACGACGAGCTGGTCTACCTGTGGGACAACGCCGACGCGGTGGCCGTCGTGTTCCACGGCGCGTTCGTGCCGACCATCGAGCGGATCCGCGACCGGGTCGGCCGGGTGCGCACCTGGCTGTGGGTCGACGACGGTTCGGGCCCGTGTCCGGACTGGGCGACCCCCTACGAGGGGGTGGCCGCCTCCCATCCCGACCGCGTCGTACCACCGTGGGGCCGCAGCGGCGACCACCTCTACATGCTCTACACGGGCGGCACGACCGGCATGCCCAAGGGCGTGATGTGGCGCCAGGACGACCTGATCCGGAACCTGGTCGGATCCGCGGTCGACCCGACGGTCCGTGAGGGCGAGCCCGACTACGAGACGGTCCGCGCCCGGGTGACCGGCCCCGGCATGGTCGGGCTCCCCGCGTGTCCGCTGATGCACGGCACCGGCTGCTTCACGCAGCTCATCGTGCTGTCCCAGGGCGGTTCGGTCGTGACGCTGGAATCGCGGAGCCTCGACGTGCCCGAGCTGCTCGACACGATCGAGCGAGAGGGCGTCAACCTGATCGCCATCGTCGGCGACGCCTTCGCCAAGCCGATCAACCGGGCGCTCGCCGCCGAGCCCGACCGGTGGGACCTGTCCAGCCTCGTCGCCATCACGTCGTCGGGCGTGATGTTCTCCGAGCCGGTGAAGCAGGAGCTGCTCGGCCGCGTCCCCGGGGCGCTGATCCTCGATGCGTTCAGCTCGTCGGAGGCGGTAGGCATGGGCCAGTCGATCTCCTCGGCCGGCGCCGAGGCCAAGACGGCGAAGTTCAGCGTCGGCGAGAACACCCGGGTGCTCGACGACGACCTACGCGACGTCGAGCCCGGCTCCGGCCAGACGGGCCGAGTGGCGGTCGGCGGCTTCCAGCCGATCGGCTACTACAAGGACCTCGACAAGTCGGCGGCGACGTTCGTCGAGGTCGACGGCCGGCGCTACTCCATCCCCGGCGACTTCGCCCAGGTCGAGGCGGACGGCTCGATCACGCTGCTCGGCCGCGGGTCGGTGTGCATCAACACCGGCGGCGAGAAGGTCTTCCCCGAGGAGGTCGAGGAGGCGCTCAAGCTCCACCCGGCGATCACCGACGCGGTCGCGGTCGGCCTCCCCGACGAGAAGTTCGGCGAGGCGATCACCGCGGTGGTCGAGCTGGCCCCCGACGCCGAGCTCGACGAGGGCGACGTGATCGCCCACGTCAAGGGCCGGCTCGCGGCGTTCAAGGCCCCGAAGCGGGTGCTGCCGATCGACACGATCGGCCGCGCCCCCAACGGCAAGGTCGACTACAAGCGCCTCCGGGCCTGGGCCGGCGACCAGACCGGAGACTGAGCCCCTGCCGGTACCGTCCGCCGAGCCGCGATCGGGTTCGCGACTCGGGCAGACTGTCGGACATGAGCAACCCGCTGCTGTCGCCCGACCGCTTCCAGCCCGAGCGCAGCGGTCCCCCGACCGCCTGGCCCGACGGATCGACCGGGGCCGCGCCCGGCGGCAACGCGGCGGGCCCCACGCCCGGATTCGGCAGCTACGGCGCGCCGGGCACTTTGGGCGGCCCGCAGGGCGGGCACGGGTCCGGCTACGGCGCGGGACCCGGCCCGGAGCTCGGCGACGCGGCGCTCGGAGGCCACAGCCCCGGCTACGGCACGGTCCCGCCGGCGGCCGACAACCTCCCCGGCAGCCCCTGGCCCCCGCCTCCGGCCGGGCCGGGCGCGACCGAGACGCTGCGCCGCGGCGGCGTCGCCAGCGCGACGGCGGTGCTGCTCGCCATCGTCGCCGTCGCCGCCATGTTCGGCTGGCGCCTGGTCACCCTCACCACCGAGACCAGCCGCGAGGTCGTCGACGGTGTCCTCCAGACCGTCGAGCGCACGACGGTCTCGTCGATCCAACCGTGGGCGTTCGCGGGGCCGATCCTCGGCCTCGTCATCGTGATCGTGTGCGCCTTCAAGCCGATGTGGGCCCGTTTCCTCGCTCCCGTGTACGCGGTCGGCCAGGGCATCTTCATGGGCGCGGTGTCCCACGTGTTCGAGGCGTCCTACCCCGGCATCGTCGTGCAGGCGGTCGCCCTGACCTTCGCCGTGTTCCTCGCCATGCTCGGCCTCTACGCGACCGGCCGCATCCGGGTCACCCCCCGGTTCCGGCTCGTGGTGATCGCGGCGACGATCGGCGTGGTGCTCGTCTACGCGGTGTCGATCGTGCTGTCGCTGTTCGGCGTGGACGTGCCCTTCATCCACGACGGCGGCCCGATCGGCATCGCCTTCAGCCTCCTCGTCGTCGGCATCGCCGCGCTCAACCTGGCCCTCGACTTCGACTTCGTCGACCGGGCCGAGCAGGCCGGCGTGCCCAAGGCCCTCGAGTGGTTCGCCGCCCTCGGTCTCGTCGTCACCCTCGTCTGGCTCTACCTCGAGATCCTGCGCCTGCTCGCCAAGATCCGGAACAACTGACCCGGTTTCCGCGGGTCGCCGGCCCGTCGGTAGCGTCCGGGGCGGCCCCGCCGACCCTCCGCGGGGACCCGACGTTGGAGGAGCACGGCTCAAATGGCAGATCTCGGATACGACGGCAAGGTCGCGGTCATCACCGGCGCCGGGGGTGGCCTCGGCCGGTCCCACGCCCTCGAGCTGGCCCGGCGCGGCGCGCTGGTCGTCGTCAACGACCTCGGCGGCTCGGTCGACGGCGAGGGCGGCTCGCACACCGCCGCCCAGCAGGTCGTCGACGAGATCAAGGCCGCCGGCGGCGACGCCGTCCCCAACTACGACTCGGTCGCCACGCCCGAGGGCGGCGCCGCCATCGTCCAGACCGCCCTCGACGCCTTCGGCCGCGTCGACGTCGTGATCAACAACGCCGGCATCCTCCGCGACGCCTCGTTCAAGAACATGGACGCCGAGAAGCTCGAGCCGGTGATCGACGTCCACCTGAAGGGCGCCTTCTACGTCACCCAGGCGGCGTGGAACCACATGCGCGAGCAGAACTACGGCCGCATCGTCAACACCTCGTCGGCCGCCGGCATCTTCGGCAACTTCGGCCAGACCAACTACGGCGCCGCCAAGGCCGGGCTCGTCGGCTTCACCCGGGTGCTCGCCGTCGAGGGCGCCAAGAACAACATCAAGGCCAACGCCATCGCCCCGGTCGCCAAGACCCGCATGACCGAGGAGCTGCTCGGCCCGATGGCCGACAAGATGGCGCCGGAGTACATCACCCCGGTCGTCGCCTGGCTCGCCCACGAGGACGTCCCCGTCACCGGCGAGGTCTACAGCTGCGGCGGCGGCCACGTGGCTCGCATCTTCACCGCGGTGACCCCCGGCTGGACCGGCAAGGACGGTCTGTCGGTCGAGGACGTGCGCGACCACTTCGAGGAGATCCGCGCCGAGGACGGCTACATCGTCCCCGCGAACCTCACCGAGGAGATGATGAAGAGCCTCCAGGCGCTCGGCGGCTGAACCGCTGACCGACGCCGACTTGGGCGCGACCGACCACCGGTCCGGAGGACGGACGCGCCCAGGACCGAGCGGCGACGCCGCGCCGCTGGTCGCCGCGGGGCACCGGGTCGTCGTCGAGGCCGCCCACGAGATCCTCGGCGCCGGCGGCAACGCCTACGACGCGGTCGTCGCCGCCGGCTTCGCCGCGTCGGTCGCCGAACCGGGCCTGACCAGCCTCGCCGGCGGCGGATTCTGCCTCGTGCGGACCGCCGCCGGTGAGGAGGTCCTCTTCGACTTCTTCGTCGACACCCCCGGGCGCGGCGGCCCACCGGCCGCGGAGCCCCGCTTCCACGAGGTCATGGTCGACTTCGGCGCCGCCCTCCAGCCGTTCCACTGCGGGCCGGGCTCGATCGCGGTGCCGGGCGTGCTCGCCGGCTACCTCCACCTCCACCAGCGCCTCGGCCGCATCGACCTGGCGACCGTCGTCGCGCCCGCGGTCCGGCTCGCCGAGCAGGGGGTCGAGCTCCTCCCCCGCCAGGCCGGGATCGTCTCGCTGCTGGAGCCGATCCTGCTGGGCACCGACGCGGGCCGGGCGCTGTTCGCCCCCGGCGGGCGGCTGCTCGGCGCCGGCGACCGGTTCCGGAACCCGGACCTGGCCGGCTTC
>JAAYBP010000265.1 GCA_012730075.1 Acidimicrobiales bacterium
CGGGCCAACCGTCGATCCGTTGGTCGGCGACGACCCACTGGCGGACGCCGGGCCACTCGTCGAGGCCGGCCCGCCGGTCGACCCCGAGCCATCGGAGGAGGCCGGCGCGTGGCCGTTGCCGTCGGCTCCCGAGCGGTCGATGGAGGCCGACGCCTGGCCGTTTCCGTTGGCCGACGGGTCGCCCTCGGGCTCGGTGTCGATGCGTCCGAACACCAGCGACGCGTCGCCCAGGTCGAGCTGGAGCAGGCGCGACGCGATGGTGTCGTAGATGACCTCCCGCTCGAAGCGGGCCTGCTCGGTGCCTCCCTTGCCCACCTCGACCATGGTCTGGAGGCTGCTGGCGCGGCGACGGGCGTCGTCGAGGCACTCGTAGGCGAAGTCGATGTAGGCCTGTTCGGCCTCGAGCTCGGGGTGCAGGGTCGGTCCCTGGGTCTCGTCGGGCTCGCGCCGACCGCGCGAGCGGGGATCGACCAGTCTACGCCCGCCGACCGGCCGCCGCTCCGGGCCAACCGTCCGCCGACCGGCCGCCACCCCGGGCCGACCGCCCGCCGACGGGCCGCCGCTCCGGGCCGACCGGTACCCTCGCCGGGTGCCCGTGTCGCCCGACGCTCCGTTCCTCCGCGCCTGCCGGGGGGAGCCGGGTCCGACCGTGCCGGTGTGGTTCATGCGCCAGGCCGGTCGGTCGCTGCCGGAGTACCGGGCGATCCGCGGCGAGGGCAGCATCCTCGACGCGATCCGCACGCCCGACCTGGCCACCGAGATCACGCTCCAGCCGGTGCGCCGCTACGGCGTCGACGCCGCGATCCTCTACTCCGACATCGTCACACCCGTCGCCGCCATCGGGTTCGGGGTCGACGTCGCCCCGGGGATCGGCCCGGTCGTCGAGCGCCCGTTCGCCTCGGCCGCCGACCTCGACCGGCTGCGTCCGCTCGAGCCCGACGAGGACGTCCCGTACGTCCTCGAGACGGTCGCCAACCTGGTCGAGGCGCTCGGGGAAGTGCCGCTCATCGGCTTCGCCGGGGCACCGTTCACCGTCGCCAGCTACCTGGTCGAGGGGGCGCCGACCCGCACCTGGACCCGCACCAAGGCGCTGATGCACACCGACCCGGCGCTGTGGGCCGAACTGCTCGACCGCCTCGCGGACCAGGCGATCGCCTCGCTCGGCGCCCAGGTCGCGGCGGGGGCGTCGGCGGTGCAGCTCTTCGACTCGTGGGCGGGCGCCCTCACCCCCGCCGACTACGAGCGCCACGTCATGCCGGCCAGTGCCAAGGTGCTCGCCGCGGCGGGGGCGCTCGGGGTGCCGCGGATCCACTTCGGCGTCGGCACCGGCGAGCTCCTGCCGCTGATGCGGGCGGCGGGCACCGACGTGGTGGGCGTCGACTGGCGGGTGCCGCTCGACTCCGCGCGGGCCCGGCTCGGTGCCGACGCGGTGCTCCAGGGGAACCTCGACCCGGCGCTGGTCGTCGCCGGTGGGGAGGTCGCCGTCGCCGGTGCCCGCGACGTCCTGCGCCGCAACGACGGCCACCCCGGGCATGTGTTCAACCTCGGCCACGGCGTCCTGCCCGAGACCGACCCCGACGTGCTCGCCCGCGTCGTCGAGGTCGTGCACGAGGAGGGTCGCGCCGACGGCCAGCCCGCCCTGCTCTCCGCTTCGGACGCCACCGAC
>JAAYBP010000266.1 GCA_012730075.1 Acidimicrobiales bacterium
CGGGCGAGGTGGTGGTGAAGCCGACCGTGTCCGCCGGCGCCCGCGACACCGGCCGGTTCGGGCCCGAGGCCCACGACGACGCCCGGGCGCTCATCGCGTCGATCCACCGCGGCGGACGCACCGCGATGGTCCAGCCCTACGTGCGGTCGGTCGACGAGCGGGGCGAGACCGCGGTGGTGGTCGTCGACGGCGAGGTCCACCACGGCCTGCGCAAGGGCGCCGTGCTCCGGTCCGAGGGCGTCGCGCCGGTGCGGGGCGGAGGCTTCGGCGCGGCCGAGGCGATGTACGACCCCGACCTGGTGCGGGCGGCCTCCGTCGGAGAGGCCGAGCGCGCCTTCGCCGTCCGGGTGATCGACCACGTCGCCGGCCGCTTCGGCGCCGTCCCGCTCTACGCCCGCGTCGACCTGGTGGCCGGGCCCGACGGCGAGCCGATGCTGATGGAGCTGGAATTGGTCGAGCCCGACCTCTACCCCGCCGAGGCGCCCGGCTGCGACGACCGCCTCGCCGACGCGATCCTCGCCCGCCTCGACGGCGGTCGGCCGCGCTGAGCGACCGGAACCCGGCCGCCCGCGGCGTCAGCTCACCTGACGGGCGCGGCCCTCCCAGTACGGCGCCCGGAGCTTGAACTTCTGGAGCTTGCCGGTGGCGGTGCGGGCCAGCTCGTCGCGGAACTCGATGCGCTTGGGGATCTTGTAGCCGGCGAGGCGGCCGCGGCAGTGCTCGCGCAGCTCGTCCTCGGTGGCCGACGCCCCCGGCGCCAGGACGACCTGGCCGAGCACCAGCTCGCCCCACTTCTCGTCGGGCACCCCGATCACCGCCACCTCGGCCACCGCCGGGTGGCCGAACAGCGCGTCCTCGACCTCGATCGACGACACGTTCTCGCCCCCGGTGATGATCACGTCCTTCTTCCGGTCGGAGATCACGACGTAGCCGTCGTCGTCGATCGCGCCCCCGTCCCCGGTGTGGAACCAGCCGTCGACGATGGCGTCGGCCGTCGCGTCGGGCTGCTCCCAGTAGCCCTCCATCACCTGGTTGGCCCGGGCGATCACCTCGCCCTGCCCGGTCGCGCCGACCCGGACGCCGACCGTCGGCGCCCCGGCCCGACCGAGGCGGCGGGCGCGGTCGGTCGGCTCGAGCGCGTCCCACTCGGCGGGGGCCCGGTTCATCGTGAGCAGCGGGGAGGTCTCGGTGAGCCCGTAGATCTGGATGAACTCCCAGCCCAGCTCGGCCTCGACCCGCTCGATCGTGCGGGTGGGCGGCGGGGCCCCGGCGACGATGATGCGCGTGCGTCCCCGCCCGGGCACCTCGTCGAGGTCGGCGGCGGCGTCGAGCACCATGTTGACCACCGCCGGCGCCCCGCACATCAGGGTCACGCCGTGGGCGTCGACCCGGCGCAGGATCTCGGCCCCGTCGACCTTGCGCAGCACGACCTGGGGCACGCCCATGCCCGCCGTCGCGTACGGCATGCCCCAGCCGTTGCAGTGGAACATCGGCAGCGTGTGCAGGTACACGTCGCGGTCGCTCACCCCGGCGTGCCAGCCGAACGTCGACGCGTTGAGCCACAGCGACCGGTGGGTCTGCTGCACGCCCTTGGGCCGGGCGGTGGTGCCCGACGTGTAGTTGATCGTCGCGGTGGCGTCCTCGTCGGTGTCCCAAGGCTCGGGCTCGGCGTCCCACGCGAGGAAGGCCTCCTCGTCCGGGGTGCCCAGCTCGGCCTTGCGGGCGCAGTCGACGTCGGCCACCACGTCGGCCAGCTCCGGGTCGTACAGGAGCGCCGAGGCGCCGCAGTGGTCGACGATGTAGGCGATCTCGTCGCGCGCCAGGCGGAAGTTGATCGGCACGTAGATCCGACCCCAGCCCGACACGCCCCAGAACCCCGACAGCAGCCGGGCCGAGTTCTGCGACGCGACCGCCACCCGCTCGCCCGGGCCGATCCCGAGGCGGTCGAGCCCGGCGGCCTGGGCCCGGGCCCGGGCCGCGAGCTCGGCGAAGGTGAGCGACCCGAGCGACGGGGCCGGCTGTTCGGGCTCGTCGACCACCGCCGTGCGGTCGGGGAAGACCGTCTCGGCCCGGTCGAGGAAGTCGCGGACGTTGAGGGGGACGCGCATGGGCCGCAACGTACCCAGCCGGCCCGCCCCGTGCCGCCGACGCGGCCCCGCGGTTCCCGTACCGGCGCGCGATTCCCGCCGTCCGGGGCGGGAATCGCGCGCCGGTTCGGGGACGGGTGCGGGAGAGCGGGAGGCGGGATGTCCGAGGGCGGGAGGCGGGATGTCCGAGGGCGGGAGGACAGGGGCGTCGGAGGGGCGGGGTACGCGACGATGGAGGCACGTGAGCTCGGATCCCGCGGGGGTGCCCGCCGACCAGGCTGCGGCGCTGCTGGCGCTGTACGACCGGGCCCTGCCCGAGGTGTACGGCTACCTGCTGCCCCGGTGCGGCGACCGGGCGACCGCCGAGGACGTCACGTCCGAGGTGTTCCTGGCCGCGGTCGAGGCGGTCCGGCGGGAGGCGGTCGAGCGGCTCACCGTCGCCTGGCTGATCGGCGTCGCCCGCCACAAGCTCGTCGACCACTGGCGGCGCACCGAGCGCGAGCGGCGGCGGGTCGAGCGGGTCGCCGCCGAGCCGACCCCGGACGCGGACGACCCGTGGGAGGCGGAGGTCGACGCCGAGGCCGCCCGGGCGGTGCTCGCCGGGCTCGGCGGCCACCACCGGGCCGCGCTGACCCTGCGCTACGTCGACGGGCTGAGCGTCCCGGAGGTCGCCCGCCACCTCGACCGCACCGTCCACGCCACCGAGGCGCTGCTCGTGCGGGCCCGCCGGGCCTTCCGGGCCGCCCTGCCCACCGACGACCCCGGGGAGGAGCGATGACCGACCCGTTCGACGCCCTCCGCCTCCCGACGGCTCCGGTCGCGCCCGACCCCGCCTTCGCGACCCGGCTGCGCACCCGCCTGGTCGACACCCTCGGTCCGCCGCCCGACCCCGTCCCGACCGTGACGCTCCGGGGAACCGACCCGGCCGACCCCGCCGACCCGACGGCGGCGTCGTTCGCCGGCGGCGGGGCCCTGGTGCCCTACATCGCGGTCGAGGGGGCGGCGGCGGCCCTCGACTGGTACCGCGACGTGCTCGGCGCCATCGAGCTGAACCGCTTCGTCGAGCCCGACGGCGGTCGCGTCGGCCACGCCGAGATCGCTATCGGCGGTTCCCGGCTGATGATCTCCGACGCCTATCCCGAGGCCGGCGTCGTCAGCCCCGCGACACAGGAGGGATCGAGCACGGCCCTGCAGCTCGACGTGGTCGACGTCGACCACACGTACCGGCGGGCGGTCGACGCGGGCGCCACGGTGCTCCGGGAGCCCACCGACCAGTTCCACGGCAACCGCAACGCGGTGATCCTCGATCCGTGGGGCCACCGCTGGATGCTCTCGCAGCCGATCGACGCGGCCCGCGCCGAGGCCGCGGCCGACGCCGATCCGGGCGACTTCGGCGACGTCCGCCGCTACTCGATCACCGGCCGACGCCCCGTCGAACCGGGGTACCTGACGATGGCGACCGGGGACCTGGCCCGGGCGCGGGCGTTCTTCACCACGGTGTTCGACTGGGACGTCGAGGCCGGGAGCGAGCACGGCGGAGGTCACGTCGCCAACACCCGCTTCCCCCTCGGCTTCATGGAGGGCGACGCGCCGGCGTCCGGGCCGGTCACGCTCTACTTCCGGGTCGACGACATCGACGTCTACGCCGAACGCGTCGAGGCCGCCGGGGGCCGGGTGCTCGCCCGCCACGAGTACCCGTCGGGCGGCAACGCCGAGTGCGTCGACGACCAGGGCTTCCGCTTCGACCTGTTCCAACCCGCCCCCGGCTACTGACGACGCGCCGACGAGCGGGCCGGACCGTCGCACTACCCTGGGCCGGCGTGACCCCCCTCCTCGCCACCGCCCTCGGCGTGGCGGTCGTCGCCGCCGCCCGCTCGACCTGGAGCCCCTGCGGGCTCTCGATGCTCTCGACGATCACCCCGATGGCCGAACGGGCCCGCGGGCACCGCTACGGCGTCACCGCCACCTGGTTCGTCGTCGGCGCCGCGCTCGGCGGCCTCACGCTGGGAGCCGTCGCCGCCCTCGTCGCCGTCGGCGTCGGGGCCCTCGGCCTCTCGACCACCGCGGTCGCCACCATCGCCGCCGTGCTGGCCGGCACCGCCGCCGCGGTCGACGCCGGGACGTTCGGCCGCCGCCCGCCCTTCTTCCGCCGCCAGGTCGACGACGCCTGGCTCTCGACCTACCGGGCCTGGGTCTACGGGGGCGGCTTCGGCTGGCAGATCGGGGTCGGCTTCGCCACCTACATCATGACCGCCGGGGTCGCCCTGACCGCCCTGCTCGCCGCCCTCACCGGATCGCCGGCCGCTGCGCTGCTCGTCGGGGTCGTGTTCGGCACCGCGCGGGGCCTCGTCGTACTGCTCGGGGCCGGGCTCCGCAGCCCCGCCGCCCTCGGAGCCCTGCACGCCCGGCTCGACTCGCTCGAGGCCCCGGTCCGCTGGGGCGTCACCGTCGCCTGGGCCGCGGTCGCCGTCGGCGCCGCGGCCGTCGCCGGCGGACCGGTCGCCGCCGCGGTTACCGCCCTCGCGATGGTCGCGGCCGTCGGCATCGCCATCCCCCTCGCACCCCGCGTCGCCCCGTCCTGAGCGGGTGGCTCCGATGACCGACCGCCCGCTGGAGGGCATGGACCTCACCGATCCCGACCTCTACGCCCAGCGCGTTCCGCTGGCCGAGTTCGCGCTCCTCCGCCGCACCGCCCCGGTGTGGTGGAACCCGCAGACGCCCGAGCGCCACAGCTTCGACGACGGCGGGTTCTGGGTGCTGTCGCGCCACGCCGACGTGAAGGCGGTCTCCTGCGCGCGGGAGGGGTGGTCGTCGTGGGAGAACGGCTCGATCGTCGCCTTCGAGGGCGACATCGGGCGCGAGGCGATCGAGGCCCAGCGCCTCCTCCTCCTGAACATGGACCCCCCGCACCACACCGAGGTGCGCGGCGTCATCTCCAAGGGCTGCTTCACGCCGCGGGCGATCGCGCGGCTCGAGGACGGTCTGCGCGAGCGGGCCCACCGCATCGTCGCCGAGGCGGTCGCCCGCCGCGAGGGCAACTTCGTCACCGACATGGCGGCCGAGCTGCCGCTCCAGGCGCTGGCCGACGTCGTCGGGTTCCCGCAGGAGGACCGGAAGCGGATCTTCGACTGGTCGAACCAGATGATCGGCGCGAGCGATCCCGACTTCGTGGGCGACCCGGCCGTGGCCGCCACCGAGCTGATGGCGTACGGCTACGCCATGGGCGAGGAGCGGCGGGCCTGCCCGATGGACGACGTCGTGACCCGCCTCGTCCAGGCCGACTCCCCCGACGGGGCGCTGTCGTCGGAGGAGTTCGGTTACTTCGTGCTGATCCTCGCCGTCGCCGGAAACGAGACGACCCGCAACGCGATCACCCACGGCATGCAGGCGTTCTTCGACCACCCCGACCAGTGGGAGCGCTTCGTAGCCGAGCGCCCCGCGACCGCGGCCGACGAGATCGTCCGCTGGTCGACCCCGGTCGTCGCCTTCCAGCGGACCGCCACCGCCGACACCCAGGTCGGGGGTCGGGAGATCCGGGCCGGGCAGCGGGTCGGGCTGTTCTACGCGTCGGCCAACCGCGACGAGGAGGTCTTCACCGACCCCGACCGCTTCGACATCGGCCGCGATCCCAACCCGCACGTCGGCTTCGGCGGCGGCGGCGCCCACTACTGCATCGGCGCCAACCTCGCCCGCATGGAGATCAACCTCATCTTCGAGGCGATCGCCGAGCAGGCGCCCCGCATCGCCCCGCTCGGCCCACCCCGGCGCCTGCGGATGGGCTGGCTGAACGGGGTGAAGGACCTGCCGGTCCGCTACGGCTGACCGGCGTCGTCGGTCGCCTCGTCGTCGCCCCGCGGCAGGCGGTACCCCATGCCGCGCACCGTCTCGACGACGCCGTCTCCGAGCTTCTTGCGCAGGGCGCGCACGTACACCTCGACCACGTTCGAACCCGGGTCGAAGTCGTAGCCCCACACCAGCGACAGGAGCTGCTCGCGCGACAGGACCTGGTCGACGTGGCGCATGAACGTCTCGAGCAGCGCGAACTCACGGGCGGTCAGCTCGACCGTACGGTCGTCGACCGTCGCCCGCCGGGTGCGGATGTCGAGGGTCAGGGTGCCGGCCCGCAGCACGGTGAGCTCCTCGCCGGGTCGCCGCTTGAGCCGTACGCGAACCCGGGCCAGCAGCTCCTCGAAGCGGAAGGGCTTGGTGACGTAGTCGTCCGCGCCCAGCTCGAAGCCCTCGACCGTCGCGTCGGCCCGCGCGGTCAGGATCACGACCGGGATGACCTCCCCCCTCGCCCGGATCTGGCGCAGCGCCTCCAGGCCGTCGATTCCCGGTAGCCCGAGATCGAGGATCACCAGGTCGAAGTCGCGGTCGCGGGCCAGGGCCACGACGAGGTTCCCGTCGTCGACGGTCACCGTCGTGTAGCCCTCGGCCCGCAGTCCCTTCTCGACGAAGGTCGCGATCCGAGGTTCGTCCTCGGCGATCAGGATCCGGGCCACGATGGGAGCTCCTGGGTGGGGTCGTCGTTCGACGCGATCCGGGTGGGGTCGTCCGGGCTCGGGTCGTCCGGCGGGTCGGGGTCGACGGGATCCGGGGTCGGGTCGTCGGTGGGGTCGAGTTCCACGGGGTCGGGGGTCGACTCATCGGGCGAGCCCCCGGGCAGGACGACGGTGAAGGTCGCCCCCTCGCCCGGGACGCTGTCGAGCTCGACCCGACCCCCGTGGGCGACCGCGACCGAGCGGACGATCGACAGGCCGAGGCCGGCTCCGTCGGAGCTACGGCGACCGGATCGACCGCGGGCGAACCGGTCGAAGATCCGCTCGTGCTCACCGGGGTCGATCCCGGGGCCGGAGTCGCGGACCCACAGGCGCAGCTCGTCGCCCGACCACGCGCTGCCGATGCCGATCCGGGCTCCCGGGGCGGTGTGCTCGACCGCGTTGCGGGCCAGGTTGAGGACGGCCTGGGTCAGCCGCTGGGCGTCGGCCTCGATCGTCCCCTCGGCGGCGCCCTCCATCTCCCAGGCCCGCGGGCCGAGCGCCTGCGACTTGGCGAACAGCTCCGTCGTCAGGTCGACCAGCTCGACGGTCTGCGGCTGGACGAAGTCGGGCTGATCGCTCTTGGCGAGGACCATCAGGTCCTCGACGATGCGCCCCATGCGGTCGAGCTCGTCGCCCACCAGGTCGAGGGTCTCGCGTCGCTCGTCGGGATCGTCGCCCATCACCTCGAGGTGACCCCGGATGATGGTGATCGGGGTCCGCAGCTCGTGGCCGGCGTCGTCGACGAAGCGGCGTTGCGCGGTGAAGGCGCGCTCGAGGCGGTCGAGCATCTCGTTGAACGTGCAGGCGAGGCGCGAGATCTCGTCGTCGCCGGCGACCGGGATGCGTCCGGACAGGTCGCTGTCGGTGATCGCCTCGGCGGTCTCGGTCAGGTGGCGCACCGGGCGCAGCAGGCGGCCGGCGACGAACCACGCCACGCCCGCCGCGACGACGAGCACCGACAGGCTGACGACCGCCTCGACCCGGAGCGACCGGTCGATCTCGGCCCGCCGGGGCCCGGTGAACATCGCGGCGACGAACACCCCGCGGGGCCCCGCCTCGTCGGCGAGGGGCACCGCCAGGTACTCGACCGGCCCGGCGGACGTCGCGATGGAGCCCCGCTCGCCCTCGGTCAGCATCCCCCACCGGGCGACCAGCCCCGGGTCGCGGTCGAGGCGGATCGGCGACCGGGTGGTGCGGTGCGGCGCGCCGAGGACGAAGGTGACGAAGACCCCGTCCTCGGCCGGGATGTTCCGGTCCAGGAACGTCTCGAAGATCGACGCGACGTCGCCGCCGAACGGGCGCCCGGTCTCGGGGTCGTTGCCCTGGGCCAGCGCCTCGACCTCGGCCCGCACGCGCTCGAGATCGAGGTCGACCTCGCGGTCCATCTCCCGGAGGAGGACCGTCCGCTGGATCACCAGGCCGGTCGCGATGAGCCCGAGCATCAGGAGCACGAACGAGCCGAGGACGCGGACTCGGAAGCTCGACCGCACGGTGGCCCGGCGGCGACGCTCAGTCGTCGTCATCGTCATCGTCCCCGTCGTCGTCATCGTCGTCCCGGTCGTCGTCATCGTCGTCCCGGTCGTCGTCGTCATCGTCGGCCACCGGCCCCTGCGGGCGGGGCACGACGGTCGTCGCGGGCGGCAGGGACGCCGGCGGCTCCGCCTCGGTGCCGGGCGCGGAGGACGGCGGAGGCGACGTGGTGGTGGTCGCGTCGGCCTCAGGCGCGGGTCGGAGCTCGATCGGGGGCACCCGGCGGGGCGGGGCATCCCGGGTCGCCGTCACCAGCCACCCGCCCGCGACGACGCCGAGGATCGCGATGGCCACGACGGCCACGACACGGGCGATGCGACCGGGCATGGGGGCATCCTGCCGCCCGGGAACGGGGATGACATTAACGCCCGATGAGGATCCTCTCATCGCTCCCTCATGCGGCGACCATCCCGGGAGGCGATCCTGGGGCCATGACCGACGACGACCGCGCCCACGCCCTGCCCACGTGGCCCGACGAACTGAAGCTGCTGGTCGGCGACGACGCGGGCGAGCTCCTCGCCGCCGTCGCCGGCGCCGCCGGCTCCCGGCTCGAGCGGTGGCACGCCCGGCAGGTCAACCACCAGCCCGGACGGTCGACGGTCGTGCAGTACGACGCCGACCTGCGCCATCCCGACGGCACCACGACGACCGAGACGCTCGTGGCCACCACCGGCCTGAAGGTGCCCGACGGCGGCGCGGCCATCTTCGACGACGGCGCCACCCGGGCCGCGGTCTGGCGGTGGCCGGCCGACCCCTTCCTCCCCGGCCTGCCCGCCGCGATCGACCCGGCCCGCGTCGGGGCGCTGCTCGACGACCTCGGCATAGGCGGTGGTGCCGTGTCGGTGCGCATCCGGGCCTACCGACCCGGCCGCCGCGCCGTCGTCGAGGTCACCGGCAGCCGGGGCCGGCTCTTCCTGAAGGTCCTGCGACCGGCCAAGGTCGAGGCGCTGCACGACGTCCACCGCGACCTGGCCCGGCACCTGCCGGTTCCCGACAGCCTGGGCTGGACCGACGACGGCGTGGTCGTGCTGACCGCCATCCCGGGTCGCACCCTCCGTGAGGCGATGCGCACCAACCAGCCTCCTCCGCCGGGCCCCGACCAGGTGGTCGCCCTCCTGGATCGCCTGCCGGCATCGCTCGCCGACCAGCCCGAACGGCGCGGGCTGGTGTCGGCCGCCGAGCACCACGCGACCGTCATCGCCGCGACCGTGCCCGCGGTTAGCGACCGCGTCGACGAGATCCTCGACGCGATCCGTCCCGAGCGGGGCGATCCCGGCCCCGTCGTCCCCGTGCACGGCGACCTCTACGAGGCCCAGGTCCTGTGCCACGCCGGCCGGGTCACGGGCCTGCTCGACGTCGACACCGCCGGAGCCGGCCGGCGCATCGACGACCTGGCCAACTTCTGCGCCCACCTGTCGGTGCTCGCGCTCGACAGCGACCGCTCGAAGCTGGTGAAGCGGTACGGCGCCGCGGTCCTCGCCGAGGCCGAGCGCGATCACGACCGGTCCGAGCTCCGCCGCCGCATCGCCGCGGCGGTGCTGAGCCTGTCGACCGGCCCGTTCCGCGTCCTGGAGCCCGGGTGGTCGGCCCGCACCCGGCGCCGACTCGACCTCGCCGCCGAGTGGCTGACGGACGATTCCGCCGGATGAGGGAACTCTCACCTGGGCTTCGGCCGACGTTCAGGCGGGGCCCGCATCATCTGAGCATCCACCCGAACCCATCGCACGAGGAGCAGAAACCATGCCCGCCCTGAGCACCCGCTGGAAGCTGATCGCCGGAGGCGCCGCCATCATCGGCGTCGTCACCGGAGGCGTCACCGCCGCCACGACCGACGGCTTCCCGCTGAACGACCGGCGCGATGCCATCGAGCTGACCGCCGCCGAGGACGTCGGCGAGCAGGACACGACGACCACGACCGTGGATCCGTCGCCCGAGTCGGCCGACTCGCCCAACGAGAGCGTCGAGGACTCGTGGGACTCGCCCTTCGACAGCCCCGACGACCCCGACTAC
>JAAYBP010000267.1 GCA_012730075.1 Acidimicrobiales bacterium
CCCCCGAAGGCCAGGCGGTACCCGTCGCCCGGCGCCGCCTCGGGCCGGCCGCGGTCGTCGTCGCCGGGGGCGTGGGGCACGACGTCGAAGGCCGACAGCCGCAGGGCGAGGCCGAGCTCCGGGTGACGGTCGCGGACGCCCTCGCACACGAGGCGCAGGAAGCGGCTGCGTCCGTCGAGGTCCCCGCCGTAGGGCCCGGGCCGGTCGTGGCCGGTCAGCAGCTCGTGGAGCAGGTAGCCGTGGCAGTGCTTCACGTCGACGTACGCGAACCCGGCCCGGGCGGCCAGTCCGGCGGCCTCGACGAACGTGGCGACCAGGTCGTCGAGCTCGGCGTCGGTGAGCACCGTGCGGTCGTCGACCGGGCCGCGCCGGTCGAGCAGGGGGTGCCGGTAGGCGACGCGGGGCCGGGGCTCGCCGTCGGGCCGGCTCCACCGACCCGAGTGGGTGAGCTGGAGCCCGACCAGCGGGGGCGGGTGACCGGCGTCGACGGCGGCGGCGACCAGCTCGGCGCGCAGGGCGGCGAGGTCGTCGACCGTCGCCTCGTCGATCACGAGCTGCCGCGGGTTGGCCCTCCCGTCGGGGCGCACCGCGGTCGCCTCCGCCCACACCAGGCCCGCGCCCGAGGCTCCGAAGCGCCGCCACCGTCGGCGGACCAGGTCGGTCGGGCGGCCGTCGGCCGTGCCGTCCCACCCCTCCATCGGCAGCACGGCGAAGCGGTTGGCCACGTCCCGACCGAGCACCGGCAGCGGCCGCGCGAGCGGCCCGCCCGGGTTGACCCCGGCGGCGACGGGCAGGTCGGCGCCCACCTCGGCGAGGTGCTCGACCAGGGCATCGTGCGTGCGCAGCGTGCGCACCGCCACCACGTCGAGAGCGCGTCGGAGGGTCCCCACGGCGCCGCAGGCTACCGACCGCCTACGATCCCGGCTTCGGGTCGGCCGGAGAAGGGGGAAAGTTCGTGCGCCGAGGTTCCGCGATCGCGATGGCACTGATCCTCACCGTGTGCGCCTCGGCGTGCGTGCGGTGGCCGGGTCACGGAGGCAGCGGCGGGGGGACGCTCGGCCGGGGCAACGGCTACGTCGACCAGCGCTCGTGGCGCGCCCGCCAGGACGCGTACCTGCGCTTCGCCACCGAGGACCTCAACCGCAGCTCGATCCCGAACGTCATCGCCCACCTGGCCCGCTCCGAGCGCGACCGCCACTACCGGTTCGACGCCCGCTCGGTGAAGGCGTCGGACTTCCAGGCGGTGTTCGACAAGATCGACGGCCACGTCGACACCAGCGACTTCGACATGATGCGGCTGATGGCCCTGTGGTGGGGCTACCGGGGCCGGCTCGACCCGGGCCTGCGGCAGGCGGTCGAGCAGCGCTTCACCGGCTTCCGCTACTGGTTCACCGACCCGCTGCCCGACGACGTCGTCGACGACAAGTGGTTCTGGTCCGAGAACCACCGGCTGATCGTCCACGTGCTCGAGTACCTCGCGGGCCGGGCGCTGCCGCGCTCGACGTTCGAGTTCACCGGGCTCGAGGGCCGCGACCACGCCGACCGCGGCCGCCAGCGCATCGAGGAGTGGCTCGACGAGAAGGCCGACTTCGGGTTCTCCGAGTGGCACTCCGACGTGTACTACGCCAAGGACCTCGAGCCGCTGCTCCTGCTCACCGAGTTCGCCGAGCCCGACCTCGCCCGCCGGGCCGCCGCCATGCTCGACCTGTTCCTGTTCGACATCGCCGTGCACCAGCGCGCCGGGAACATGGGCGTCACCCACGGCCGCTCCTACATGAAGGACAAGAGCCGGGCGGTCGACCAGGACGTCTTCAACATCACCAAGCTCGCGTTCGACACGACGAGCCTGCCGTACACGTCGCGCGGCGACGCCACCGTGATCGCCCTGGCCCGGGCCGACCGGTACCGGCTCCCGGCGGTGCTCGTGCGCGTCGCCCAGGACGACGCCGAGTTCGTCGACCGCCAGCACATGGGCGTTCCGCTGGAGCTCGACGGGCCGCTCGAGCCGTTGCCCGCGTCCGCGCCCGGCACGCCCGCGTACGACGACCCCGACGGCATCCCGTTCTGGTGGGAGCGGGGCGCGCTGACCGCGTGGCCGATCGTGCCCCTGACGGTCACCACCATCGAGGAGCGGCGCCTCTGGGAGACGTCGCTCTTCCAGCCGTTCAAGCCGCTGGTCGACATCGCCGGCGGCGACCTGAACGTCGCCCAGGCGCTCGCCTACAACCTGCGCTGCATCATCAACCTCGGCGTGCTGAGCGAGGTCGACACGATCACCTACCGCACCGGCGACACGATGCTGTCGACCGCGCAGGACTACCGCCCAGGGTGCCACGGCAACCAGTACCACCCGTGGCAGGCGACCCTGGACGAGGACGCCATCGTGTTCACGAGCCACCCGGGCAACGAGCCGCGGGCCGGCAACCGGTGGGTCGACGCCGACCTGTACTGGGGCGGCGGCTCGACGCTGCCCCGCGCCGCCCAGCAGGGCAGCGCCAACATCGTGATGTACGCACCGCAGTACACCTCACCCGGGGCCCCGCTCGAGAGCTTCGGCTACCTCGACTACACCCACGCGTACTTCCCGACCGAGCGCTTCGACGAGGTGCGCCAGGTCGGCGGCTGGACCCTCGGCCGCTCCGGCGACGGCTACGTGGCGCTGTGGTCCTGGCGGCCGACCGAGTGGCGCACCCACGACCCCGCGGAGACCTTCACCAACGGCCTGACCCAACCCTTCGACCTGGTGGCCCCCGGTGGCGCCACCAACGTCTGGATCAGCGAGGTCGGCGATGCGGCGCGCTGGGGCAGCTTCGACGCCTTCGCCGACGCGGTGACCGCCGCACCGATCACGGTGACCGACCTCGGTCGCGGTGCCGACGGCCTCGCCGACGGGTTCGACGTCTCCTACTCGTCACCGACCCAGGGCGACATGGCCTTCTCGTGGACCGGTCCGCTCACCGTCGACGGCGCCGAGGTCGACCTGCACCCCGACGCCCGCATCGACAACCCGTTCGCCACCGTCGCCGTCGGCTCGGACCGCATCCACATCCGCGACGGCCGCGACTCCCTCGACATCGACCTGGCCACCGGCGCCCGGCGGGCCACCACGTCCCGGCGCCGGTAGGCGCGCCCCGTCCTCAGCCGGGCCGGGCCTCCGCTCCCAGCTCGGCGGCGATCGCATCGATCGTGCGGGCCAGGTCGACGTCGCGGCGCGTGACGCCGCCCGCGTCGTGGCTGGAGAGGCGCACGTCGAGGTGTCCGTACCGGAGGTCGAGGTCGGGGTGGTGGTTCGCCGCCTCGGCCGCCGCACCGATCCGGGCGACCAGTTCCAACCCCACCGCGTAGGCGGGCGTGACCAGTCGGGTGAGGAGGGCGTCGTCCCGCAGGGCCCAGCCGTCGAGCCCGGCCCCGGCGACCTCCTCGGCGTCCAGGAGCGTGCGATCGGTCATGGCGGACCTCCTCGGCCGTGCGGACCTCCAGGCTCGCGCGCAGAATCTTGCCGCGGCGTGTCACCCGTGACGGACCGCACCGGCGTTGACCGGGGTGATGACCGCCATCCCCCTCCGAGCCCGCCCGACGGTGGTGACGACCGTGACCGAAGCCGACGACGGGTTCGACGAGGTGTTCCGCTCGCTCGTGCCCGATGTGCGCCGCCTGACCGAGCGCATCCTGGGTGACGCCGCGTCGGCCGAGGACGCGACCGCCGAGGCCTTCATCCGTGCCTTGACCCGGTGGCGTCGGGTCAAGGGCCTCCCCCACCGCGACGCCTGGATCATGCGGGTCGCGGCGAACGTCGCCCTCGACGAGTTGCGACGCCGCAAGCGACGCCCCGTCGCCGATCCCGGGCGAACCGAGGCGACCGCGCCCGAGACGGACCCCTCGTCCCGGCTCGACGTGTGCCGGGCCCTGGCCGAGCTGCCCCGCCGCCAGCGCGAGGTCCTGGTGCTGCACCACCTCGCCGGGCTGCCCGAGGCCGAGGTCGCCGACGCCCTGGGGGTGTCGATCAACACCGTCAAGACCCACGGCGCCCGCGGGATCGCCCAGCTCCGCGATCGCTGGGGACACGACCTGGAAGGTGGTCCCGATGCGGACCGATGACGAGCTCCTCGCCCACGTGCGTCGCGAGGCGACCGGCCGCACCCGCCGGCGCCGGGCGGTGGTAGGCGGAGCCGCCGTCCTCGTGATGGCGGTGGGCGCCGGTGCGCTCGCCGCCGACCGGTCCGACCGCCACGGGGTGGCGACCGAGCCGGGCACGACGACCGAACCGACCACCACCGAACCGACCACCACCGAACCGTCGACGACGACGACCGCGCCTCCCACGGCGACCACCGAGCCGTACGCGACCACCACGTCACCGGCGACGACGGTGCCGGTCGACCCGCGGGTCACGACGACCGCGCGGGGAGAGTCGAACGGGTTGACCGTCGACGTCGTGGCCGTGCAGGACCGGCACCGGCCCGGCGAGGTCGAGCTCACCGTCCGGATGCGCACCGCGCGCGGTGGACGGCCCTTCGGGGACGTGGCCTGGACCTCGACGGGGGTGCCGGCGCGGTTCGGCGTCACCGAGCACCTCCCGCCGGACGAGGTGATCGAGTGCGACGAGCTGATGTGGGACCCGCCCGAGCCCCTCACGCCGGACCCCGTGGCCGGTCCCCTCGACGAGACCTACACGCTGCACCACACCTACCCGCCGGGGGTGCGCACGACGGTGGCGATCACGGCGTGGACCAGCTTCTGCTCGCTCGACCAGGCGGTGGTCGACGTGGTGCTCGACCTCCAGGTCGTGCCCTGACCGCACCGCCGCGGCGGGCACGACGATCCGCTCGGTCAGCGGTCGTGGTCGTGGAGGCCGAGCATGGCGGTGTCGGGGCAACCGGCGGCGAGCCACTGGCGCGTCGAGGTCAGGGCCTGGTCGATCAACTCGGCCGAGTGGCTGAAGTCGGTCGGCCCGATCCGCACCGGGCACAGCGGCGGCACCACCCGGATCGCGACCCGCTCGCCGTAGACCGCCACGTCGTGCGACAGGCGCCGCTGCACCAGCACGTTGAGCGCCTGGAGGGCCATCCCGATCACGGAGCGGGGCGGCTCAGCGAGATGGCAGGCGTAGCCGGCGGGCAGCACCCACACCTCGGTGGCCCCCAGCGTCACCGCGTGGGAGATCGGGGCGTTGTCGACCACGCCGCCGTCCATGTACAGCCGGTCGCCGAGCAGCACCGGCGGGAACACGCCGGGTAGGGCCGCGCTGGCGAGCACCGCGTCGACCGCCGGACCTCGCGACAGGCACCGGTCGACCGACGTCAGGACGTCGACGGCGACCACGTTCACCGGCACCGGCGCGTCCTCCAGGTTCCGGTAGGTGAGCTGCGAGGCGACCAGCCGGCGCAGGGCGTCGGAGGACACCAGGCCCGACTCCCGTCCCGCCACCCCGCGCAGGTGGCGGCGGGTGTCGGTGGGGAACACGTCGCGGCGCCGCAGCCCCTGCCACAGCCCGGCCAGGGCCACCGCGCCGCCGGGGCCGGGCCGACCGGCCATGAACGCCGCGTTGAGAGCGCCCACGCTGGTCCCGACCCACAGGTCCGGCACGACCCCGGCCTCCTCGAGCGCGACGAGCATCCCCACCTGGATCGAACCCAGGCTCGCTCCCCCGGTGAGCACGAACGCCCGCGTCACGCGTGAGAGTCTGCCGCGCCGGCGGGCTCCTTGCGGGGGAACGGCAGGCGTTCGATCACGAACACGAGGATCGTGCCCCACACGAGGCCGACGACGGCCGACGACAGCGTGTTGACGAACCAGGCGAGCACGCCCCCGATCCCCGCGACGCCGTCCACCGCATGCTCGAGGTCGTGCACGATCCCGTACGGCCCGTGCCAGCCCAGCTCGTCGGCCCCCGCGAGCAGGATGTGGCCACCGACCCAGAGCATGGCGGCGGTGCCGATGACCGTCAGCCAGGCCAGCAGCTTCGGCATGCCCGCGACGAGGCCCCGCCCGAGGCGCTGCCGGGTCGCCGACCCGCGCTCGGCCAGCCGGAGGCCGACGTCGTCCATCTTCACGATGAGGGCCACGACGCCGTACACGCCGATGGTGATGATCACCGCGACGACGGCGAGGATGATCGCCCGGGCGAGCAGCGGCTCCTCGATCACCTCCTTCAGCGCGATCACCATGATCTCGGCGGACAGGATGAAGTCGGTGCGGATCGCGCCCGCGATGGTGTTCGCCTCGGCGTCGGCGCCCTGCTCGACCGCGGGGGCCTCCTCCTCGGGGTGATCGTCGTGCCGGAGCCGGTGGATCACCTTGTGCGCGCCCTCGTAGGCGAGGAACGAACCGCCCGCCATCAAGATGACCTCGACGAGCGTCGGCACGAACTGGCTGAGCACCAGCGCCGCCGGGGTGATGAAGAGCAGCTTGTTGCGGATCGACCCGGTCGCGATCCGCCGGATGATCGGCAGCTCGCGGTCGGCCGCCAGGCCCCGCACGTAGGCCGGGGTCACCGCGGCGTCGTCGACCACCACGCCCGCGGCCTTGGCACTCGCCTTGGCGCTGGCGGCGCCGACGTCGTCGATCGAGGCCGCGGCCAGCTTCGCCAGCGCGGCGACGTCGTCGAGCAGCCCGACCAGCCCGCCGGCCACGTCAGCCCGCGGGCCGCTCGATGGCCCCGATGTCGCAGGCCGCGACGCCGTCGCCGTCGCCGTCGACGGGGCGCATCCGGCCGAGCAGGTCGGTGCCCGTCCCGCAGCCGGCGACGCCGACGGGGATCGCGTCGACGAGGTCCGACGTAGCGGTCAGGGTGTAGTGGAAGGGCGACGACAGTTCGATCGTCGTGCCGAGGTCGGCGTCGACGACGTCGCCGGGGCCGGTCCAGGCGCAGGTCCCGCCGGGCGAGGCGTTGTAGCCGAGGGATTCCGGCGGCGTGCCCGAGCAGCCGGTGATCACCGACGCCGCGCTGGTCGTGGTGCCCTCGTTGACGAGCACCAGCGCGTTCGGGTCGGTGTCGAACGCGTACACCACCGAGTGGCGCAGCACGAGCGTGCCCGCGTTGCGCACGGCCGGGGTGCTGAACATGAAGACCTGGGCCATGAGCGAGTCGTTGACGACCGCCCGGCCTCCGGGGCGCACGTCGATCGCCGGCCAGACGCTCTCGATCACCACGAGGCTGGCGTGGTCCACGATCAGCGTGCCCTCGACGACGAAGTGGACGCCGGTGATGTACGCGCTGTGGACGCCGCTGATCGACAGGCGTCCACCCGGGGCGACGCGGACCTCCTGGTTGGCGAGCTGCACCGTGTTCACGTCGCCGACGATCGCCAGGTCGCCGGTGACGTGGAGGTTCGGGGTGTCGTAGGTGCCCGCCGGCAGGATGATCGTCGCCCGGCCGAGGGCGTTCCCCTCGTCGACGGCCGCGTTCAGGGTGCAGTCGCCCACGCCGGGCGTCACCTCGCAGGCACCGTCGCCGGGCGAGGCGTCGGCTCCCGAACCGGTTCCGGTGACCGCCAGCACCGGCACCGGTACGGCCGGGTCGCACCCGACGAGCGTCGCCGAGACGACCAGGGCCACCAGCGCCGCGGCGCACCGCCTGCTCACCGTCACCATGTCGACCTCGCCGTCGTCGGATGCGTCGGCGGGGACGTTACCGGTCCGGGCTGTCGCAGGGTGCCCGTAGGGTGACCCCCACCTTCCCCCGCCCCTGCCGCCCCGAGAGGAGGAGGAAGCCCCGTGGCTCCCGGCCCCACGGTCGACCTGATCGACCACGACGTCCTGTACGAGTTCTACGACCCCGGCTCGATCGCGCGCGGTCGCGCCTACGCCGACGAGGGCCGCGCCGCCCTGCTCGACGGACGGCCCGGCACGATCGCCGCCGTGTGCCGGGGCTCGGGCCGGGCCAGCTACCTCGTCGACATCAGCTGGACCGTCAAGAACGGCGAGGTCGTCGGCCTCTCCGACGAGTGCACCTGCCCGCTCGGCGGTGCCTGCAAGCACTGCGTGGCGGCGATCCTCACCGCGCTCCGCCGCCGCGACCGCGTCGCGGCCGCTCCCTCCGCCGCCTCGCCGGCCTCCCGCCGCCCCTCCGACGACTGGCGCCGCCTGCTCGACGCCCTCCCCTCCGACGACGCCACCCACCGGGCGTCACCGGTGGCGCTCGCCGTGCTGATCGAGGTCGAGCAGCCGCGCCCGTCACGCTTCTCGGCGGGCGATCCGTCGCTCGTCGTCCGACCACTGAAGGCGGGCCGGAAGGGCCGCTGGGTCAAGAGCGGCGCCGCGTGGCACGAGGTCGTCGCGCCCTACCACGCCGTCGACGACGCCGATCCACGCCACCTGGCCGCCGTGCGGTCGCTGGCCACCAGCGCGGGCCTCACCCCCTACTCGAGGCGGGTGGCCACCGTCTCGCTCGACGAGTTCGATCCGTCGCTGTGGGACGGCCTCGACCGGGCCCTCGACATCGGCGTCACCCTGGTCGGGCCGAACTCCGAGACCTACGTCGAGCTCGTCGCCGACCCCGCCCGCGTCGAGATCGACCTCACCTCGGGCGACGGTGGCGACGCGGTGCTGTCCGCGGTGCTCGTACTCGGCGACGAACGGCTCGACCTCTCCCCGATCCCCACCGAGCTCGACGGTCGGCCCCACCTCGGATCCTGGCCCGGCCGGTCGGCGCCGGTGCTCTGGCGACGCGGCGGCTTCGCCCCCGACGGCCGCGGCGCGGGCACCATCGGCGACCCGGTCCACGGCGTGTGGCTCGTCGACGGCGGGCGGATGCGCCTGATCCGCCTGGCCGAGCCCGTGCCGGCGCCGATCAGCCGCCTCCTCACCTCCGGCGGCGTCCCGGTCCCGGCCACCGACGTCGACGAGGTGATCGACGTCTACGAGCCCGCCCTGTCGCGGCACGGCCGCATCGGTTCGTCCGACGGCTCCGTGGCACTGACCGCGAGCGAGTTCGCCGGGCTCGTCCTCGACGTGAACCGGCCCGCACTCGACATCGCCGAGCTGCGCTGGCGGGCCCGCTACCGCCGGGGCGACCGGGTCACCGACCACCCCCTCGGCGTGCCGGCCCGCGCCGGGCGCGACCTCGATGCCGAGGCTGACGCCGTCGCCGCCCTCGAGCTGCCGGCGGTCCTCGACCGGGGTGGACCGGTCGACACGGTCGTCTCGGGCGCCACCGCCGTCGCGGTCCTCACCGATGCGATCCCGTGGCTGGAGAGCCGCGGACAGGTCACCGTCGAGGTCCGCGGCGACGTCCCCGACCTCACCGAGGCGGTCGACGCCCCGCTGGTCTCCCTCGCGGTCACCGACGCCGCCGACGACCGCGACGGCAACGACTGGTTCGACCTGCGGGTGCTGGTCGAGGTCGACGGCCAGGTGGTCGACTTCGCGTCGCTGTTCGCCGCGCTCGACCGTGGCGACGAGCTGATGATCCTCCCCTCGGGCACGTGGCTGCGCCTCGACCAGCCCGAGCTCGTCCGCCTCCGCGAGCTGATCGAGGAGGCCCGCGGTCTGGCCGAACCCGACGGCGACGCCGACGCCCGGCTCAACCGCTTCCAGACCGACTGGTGGGACGAGCTGGCCTCGCTCGGCGTCGTCACCGAGCAGTCGCAGCGCTGGGCCGAGCAGGTCGCCCGCATGTCGACGCTCGCCGAGCCCGAGCCGGTCGCCCCGCCGGCGGGCCTCGCCGCCACGCTGCGCCCGTACCAGCAGGAGGGCCTCGACTGGCTGGCGTTCCTCCACGCCAACGGGCTGGGCGGGATCCTCGCCGACGACATGGGCCTAGGGAAGACGGTGCAGACCCTGGCCCTCTGCCTCCACATCCTGGAGTCGCGTCCCGACGCCCGGTTCCTCGTCGTGGCCCCCACCAGCGTCGTCGAGAACTGGGCGCGGGAGGCCGAGCGGTTCGCGCCCGGCGTCCCGGTCCGCACCATCCGCGAGACCGAGGCGCGCCGCGGCGTCCCGCTCGCCGACGCGATCGGCCACGCCTCCATCGTCGTGACCTCCTACGCCCTGTTCCGCCTGGAGTTCGACGCCTACGCCGAGCACGACTGGGAGCTGCTCCTGCTCGACGAGGCCCAGTTCGTGAAGAACCACCAGGGCAAGACGCACCACTGCGTCCGTCGCCTCGACGCCGCCTCCAAGATCGCCATAACCGGCACCCCGCTCGAGAACACGCTGATGGACCTGTGGTCGCTGCTGTCGATCACCGCGCCGGGCCTCTACCCCGACCCGAAGCGGTTCAGCGAGACGTACCGCAAGCCGATCGAGGCCGGCTCGGCGCCGCAGCTCCTCGCCACCCTGCGCCGCCGGATCGCCCCGCTGATGCGCCGCCGCACCAAGGACGCCGTGCTCACCGACCTGCCGCCCAAGACCGAGCAGGTCGTCGAGGTGCCGATGTCGTCGCGCCACGCCCGCATCTACGGCACCCAGCTCCAGCGGCAGCGCCAGAAGATCCTCGGCCTCGTCGACGACGTCGACCGCAACCGTTTCGAGATCCTCAAGTCCCTCACACTGCTGCGCCAGCTCGCCCTCGATCCGGGCCTGGTCGACGACGCCGACGACGGGGTCGGCTCGGCCAAGCTCGACCGGCTCGTCGAGGACCTCACCCAGATCGTCGCCGAGGGGCACCGGGCGCTGGTGTTCAGCCAGTTCACCCGCTACCTCGCCCGGGTCCGCACCCGCCTCGACACCGCCGGCATCGGCTACAGCTACCTCGACGGCCGGACCCGCCGCCGTGACGAGGCGATCGCCCGGTTCAAGGATGGCGACGCCCCGGTGTTCGTCATCAGCCTCAAGGCCGGGGGCTTCGGCCTGAACCTCACCGAGGCCGACTACTGCTTCGTGCTCGATCCGTGGTGGAACCCCGCCACCGAGGTCCAGGCGGTCGACCGGGCCCACCGCATCGGCCAGCGCAACCCGGTGATGGTTTACCGGTACGTCTCCACCGACACGATCGAGGAGAAGGTGATGGAGCTCAAGGACCGCAAGGCGAAGCTCTTCGCCCGGGTCATGGACTCCGAGGGCGGCGCCCTCTCCGGCGCCATCACCGCCGACGACATCCGCGGTCTCCTCGACCTCGACTGACCGCGCCCCCGGTCCCGCCGGTCGCCGCGCCCGCCCCCCGCTGCTGGGCCACCCCGCTGCTGGGCCACCCCCGGTTCTACGCGCTCACCGGGACACCCGCGTCCCGCTCAGCGCGCAGAAGCGAGCGGCCGGACGGCCCGGCCCGGCTCGGTTCGCCGTCGAAGCCACCCTTGAGGTTCAGCGGGAGGGCGGGGATCGGCGAGGATCGCGGCCATGACGATCCCAGTCGACGGGACTGCTCCCGTGACGGCCGCGGAACGGGCGGCGATCCGCTCGTACCTCCAACGATCGGAGGTGCGACTCTCGACGATCCACCGCGTCGCGTCCGCCCTGCTGTCCGGCGCCGGGCTGATGGTCCTCCTCCCGGCGATCGAGCGCGATGCGGTCGTCGTCGTGCTGCGGAGCCTGCTGAGCGGCAAGGCGACGCTCGCCGACGCCCTGCTGGTGGTGGCCGTGCTCACGTCGGTCGCCGTGCCGTTCGTGGCCCTGGCCCTGCTGCTGCGCGACCTCACGACCTTCTACTTCCACGCCAACCACCTCCGCCGGTCCGACGGGCGCGACGCGTTCACGCCCCGCTTCACGCTGACCGGGATCCGCCTGCCCGACGACGAGCTGGGTCCGGAGGCGGCCGCCGCCCTCGCCGAGGCACGGGTCGATCCGGAGTCGGTCCACCTGCTCGTCCCCGACAACGACGCGTCGCGGGCCGGGATCGACGCCCGGACGGTCGCCTACGGCCTCACCGACACCGCCCCGGCCGACGACCGAGAGCGGGCCGACGCGCTGTTCGCGCTGGCGGCCAGCCGACCGCGCAACCTGGTGGAGGAGGTCAGCAAGGTCGAGCACGGCCTGGCTCGCCACGTGCTGGGAATCCAGGTGATCGTCCTCCGCTACGCCAAGGCCCTGCTCGCGCTCCTGGCGACCGCGCTCTGCGCGTTCAGCACGTCGGCCGTCGTCGAGTCCCACCCGGTCATCGACACCGGCGAGCGGGTCTGGCTCGCCGGGATCCTCATGATCTGGGCCCCGGTCGCCATCGTGGCGGTGGCGACGCCGGTCTGGTGGCTGGAGAACCGGCTCCGCTCCGAAGGCGCCGCCCACACGGCGGTCAGCCACGACAAGGAGATGACCGCGGTCGAGCGGGCGACGATCGCCCTGGCGCTCCTCGGCTTCACGTCCGCGCTCGCGGCGATGGCCATCCTCCTCGGCACGGGCGACCCCTCCGTGGTGACGGGGCGCGTCGGAGCCGCGACGGCCGTCGTGTCGACGCTGGCGATGGCGGCGGCCCTGCTCCTGTGGCTCCGCCGCACGCGGACGGCCGTCATCCCCGCGACGACCTGACCGTCCCCGCTCCCCCGGCACCGCCGCACCCCGGATACCCGGCACGGAGGCCGCGGCTCCCGAGCCTCCGGGCCCCGCCCACCCACGCCGTGCCCGCGACACCCTGATCCCGGCCCCGGCGGGCCGACGTGCCACATTGGCCCCGTGCGCACCCGACCGCTCGGCCCGATCCTCGTCGTCCTCGCGCTGGTGCTCGCCGCGTGCGGCGGTGCCGACGACGCCGCGCCCGACGATCGGACGAGCGCGGCCCCGGGCGACGCCGATTGCGACTGGAGCATCGAGGCGCCGTCGACCGACTTCGTGGTCGACCGCTGCGGCCGGGCGCTGATCCTCCGGGGCGTCAACGTCGAGTCGGCGTCGAAGGGCGACCGCCAGGGCGACGACCACCTCCCCGAGTCGGATCCGGCCCTGCAGGAGCTGTTCGGCTCCGAGTGGGGGTGGAACAACGTCCGCTTCCTCGTGTTCTGGGGCGCGATCGAACCGGAGCCGGACGTCTACGACGAGGCGTACCTCGACGAGGTCGAGGGGTGGATGGACCGCTACGAGGCGGCCGGCATCCACGTCGTGCTCGACCTGCACCAGGACCTGTACGGCTGGTCGGTCGGCTTCGACGGCGCCCCGGACTGGGCGGTCGACACCCAGGGGCACCCGATCGCGCCACCGCAGGACGGCGGCGCCTGGTGGCTCCGCGGGGCGGACCCCGCGGTGCAGGCCGCGTACCAGTCGTTCTGGAACCCGGCTGACGGCGACACCTACCTCCAGGACCACTACCTCGGCGCGCTCGGCCACCTCGCCGAGCGCTTCGCCGACCATCCGGCGGTGATCGGCTACGACGTGATGAACGAGCCCGCCTTCGCCAACGGTGACCTCGACGCCACCCTCGCCATCGCCGGACAGGCGGCGGTCGGCGAGTTCCACAACGACAACCTCACCGACTTCATGAACCGGGGCATCGCCACGGTGCGGGAGGCGTCGCCCGACCAGTACGTGTTCGTCGAGCCGACGTCGCTCGTCAACTACTTCCCGTACCCCGGCGACCTGATCGAGGACGACATCGTCGACCCCCGCGACGGCGACCCCCGCATCGTCTACGCCGGCCACCTCTACGAGCCGACCGTCCACGAGGGCGAGGGCTACCCGGAGTCGTCGACCTACGTGGAGGAGTGGTTCGACCTCCGCCCGGCGGAGGCCCGGACGATGTCGGCCGCGCTGTGGTTCGGCGAGTGGGGCGGCGCCCCGGGCCAGGACCGGATGGACGGGTACCTCACCGACGTGCTCGGCGCCGCGGATCGGACGATGAGCGGCTGGGCCTACTGGAGCTGGGACCCGGGCGGCTGGAGCCCGATCGACGAGGACGGCACGCTGTCCCCCAACGGCGAGGTCCTGCGCCGGGTCCAACCCCGCGCCGTCGCCGGCACTCCCCTGTCGTTCGGGTGGGATCCCGACGCGGCGACGTTCCGCCTCGTCTGGACGCCCCGCGACGAGGTCACCGCCCCGACCGAGATCGCGGTGCCGGCCGCGCTGTTCCCCGACGGGTTCACCGTCGTGCTCGACGGCGACGAGGTCGCCGACCCGGACCACGATCCGGCCACCTCGACGCTGCGCATCCCGGCGGACGCCGGCTCGACCGGCGGCGACCACGAGCTGTGCCTCGCTCCCACCGGGTCCACCGCCTGCCCCTGACCGTCCGCTCCGGTTGGCGAGAGCTGTCGGACACCTCTCTCGCGCACGCCACCGGGGTTCCCGGGCGGCGGGGCGCGGGACCTGGGAGCATGGCGACGTGCAGCTCGAAGCAGGTCAGGTCGCGGTGGTCACCGGCGCGGGGAGCGGGATCGGGCGGGCCCTCGTCGAGCGGTTCGCCGCCGCCGGGCTCCGCATCGTCCTCGCCGACGTCGACGAGACCGCCGCGCGGGAGGTGGCGGCGACGCTCGACGTCGACACGCTCGTCCGACGCGTCGACGTGTCGAAGGAGCAGGAGGTCGTCGACCTCGCCGCCGCGACCGTCGAGCACTTCGGCGGCGTCCAGGTCGTGTGCAACAACGCCGGCGTCGCGGCGCGCACCGACCCGTGGACCGGACCCATCGAGGCGTGGCACTGGGTCATGGGCGTCAACTTCTGGGGCGTCGTCCACGGCATCCGGGCGTTCCTCCCCCACCTGGTGCTGGGCGGGGGCGGCCACATCGTCAACACGGCGTCGATCGCCGGGCTGTTCCCGGGGTTCAGCGCGCCCTACGACGCCTCCAAGCACTCGGTGGTGGCCATCTCCGAGGCGCTCTACCTCGAGCTCTCGGGGGCGGGCCTCCCCATCGGGGTGAGCGTGCTGTGCCCCGGGTGGGTCAACACCCGGATCCTGGAGGCCGATCGCAACTGGCCGGCCGAGGCGGGCGCCCTGCCCGACCAGAGCCCCGCCTACGAGGTCACCGGCCGGTACCTGGCGGCCGCCGTCGCCGAGGGGCTCACGCCGGCCGCCGCCGCCGACCACGTCGTGCGCGGCGTCGAGGCCGGCGGGTTCTGGGTGATCCCCCAGGACGACTTCTTCCAGATCGCGATCGACCGGTGGGCCCGCATCAGCGACAAGCTCGACCCCGTGGCGCCCGAGCACGTCCCCGGCATGCCGCCCCGCTCGCAGATGATGGAGGAGATCCTCGCCCTGCTCCTCGGCCCGGGCGAGGCCGCCGAGGCCGGTCCCACCGACGACGGCTGAGCAGCGAACCGGCCCGATGTTCACGGCGCGGAGTGGGTCGGGCGGGCGCGGTTGTGGGGGCCGCAGAGGCGTTGGAGGTTGGCAACGACGGTCGGTCCGCCGGTGCCGTAGGGGTCGATGTGGTCGTACTGGAGCAGGGCCCGGGCGTGGCAGCCGGGGTGCTGGCACTCGGGGTGGCGTTCGTCGATGACCCGTCGTTGGCGGCGGGTGGGGCTGCGTCGGCGGGGGCTGGCGTCGACGGGCTGGCGCGCGGCGTCGTGCATGAGCAGCGACACGAACGCGTCGGGCAGCAGGGCGGTGACCGCGTGGTCCGACAGCGGGGTGCCGTCGGGCAGCCGGTTGCCGTCCTCGGTCACGTGGACGACCACCTCCACCTCCACCCCGGCGCCGGTGCCGTCCCCCGCTGCGCCGGCGGTGACCGCGGTGACCAGGGCGTCGGCGCGCTGCTGCGAGAGCGACGCGCCCGCGGGCGCGTCGGCCCTTGTGACGACCGTGTCGATCACCGCGCACACCACCCCGGCCGCCTCGGGCGCGAGCCGGGCGGTGAGCACCACGGTGCCGTCGGGATCGGTGCGCCACGACACCGACCGCGCGTCGTGCTGCCGGGCCGCGAGCACGTCGGGGTCCTCGTTGCGTTGCGCCCACGCGGCGATCGCCACGCCGAGGCGGCCGGCGGGGTTCCGTTCGGCGAGGCCGATCAGATCGTCGACGTTGCCCTCGCTGAGGTGCGGCACCAGCACCCGGGCCTTGGCGTAGGACACGTCCCCGTTGGCCATCGCCGCGTCGAGCGCCGGGAACTCGCGCATCGCCCGGGCGACGCGGACCTGGGTGCGGGCGGTGCCGACCTCGATGTCGCAGTGATCGGCCAACCACGCCGCGCACGACAACGCCCCCTGGACCGCCCAGGTCCCCCGGGCGTCGAGCTCGCCCACCAGGACGAGCAGTTCGTAGGTGCCCGCCGCCATCCGCGCCGAGAGGTCGAGCAACTCGACCTCCAACCGCTCCGACGCCAGCCCCGCCAAGGCGTCGCGCGCCCGCGGGCGCGCCGGGCCCGGATCGGACGGTGCCGCGGGCGACGAGACCGACGCGGGCGGCGAGGTCGTGGGGGTGGAGTCGAGGGGCTTCGTCTCGGTCGTTCGCATGGGATCACCTCTGTAGGCTGAGCGAGCGCTGGATGGGAACGTTTGTTCGCTCAGCCTACAGAGGGGGTGTGACAGCGAAGACGGCCGGGGACCGCCGCGAGCCAGCGAACGACGCCCGAACATGCGGACCCGGTGCCCGCCCCGGACGCGCCCGCCCAGGCCGCGGATCGCCGTCGGTACCGGCGGAGGGACGGCGACGACGCCGGACCCGACAGGGCGTCACGCGCCCGCGGGCGCGTGACGCCCGGACCGTCCGACGCTGCGGGAGACGACGCCCTGGGAGCCGGGTCGAGGGCCCCGTTGTCCCGCGCCGACAACATCGGAAGGTCGGCCACCCCGAGCACCTCGATGGGTGCTCCGCGGCGCGGTGGATCCTCGCGCGCCGTCTCGGACCGACGCTACGAGGGGCTCACGGCGCGGAGTCGCGAGTGGCGGCAGATCACGTCGAAGTCGCGGTCACGGTGCAGCACCGGAAGGTCCATCCGGATCGCGGTGGCGGCGACCTGGCAGTCGATCAGGTTCCGCACCGTCTCCCCGCCGTGACGGCACGCTCGGTGGATGGCGGCGGCCGTCTCGGTGTCGACCAGCGGCATCGCCGGCTCGACGTGGAAGGAGTCGAGCATCCGCCGGCGGCGGACCGCCCAGTCCTCGGAGGTCCCGCCGATCAGCAGTTCCATGCGCACGACCTCGGGCACGACGATGTCGGTTTCGGATTCGACGGCTTCCGCCAGTTGAAGATGCACGTTCGACCCGGTCGCCTGGAGGAACTCGATCCACGCGGACGTGTCGACCACGATGGCCTCACCGGCGACCGCGACGGCCGGGACGGACCCGCTGCTCACCCGGACCCGGCCGCATCGGCGTCGCTCAGCGACTCGACCTCGTCATTGGTCAGGTCGAACCCGGACCCTTGCATCGCCAACACCTCAGCCCGAGTCATGGGCTCGCCCACGAGCTTCTCCAACGCAAGCTGGACGGCGGCCCGCTTCGAGTCGAGGCGATACCGACGCATGGCCAACTCGACCAGCTCGTCGTCCAGCTCGATGTTGGTCCTACTCATGTGGACCAAGGTACACATCGATGTGTATCGACGATAGGTCAGCGCCACGGTTCGGGCTTCACGGCGCGGCCGCAAGCGACGAGGGACGCGCGACCGACGTGACCAGGAGCCGGCCCCGCCCCGAGCGCGCCCGCGGGCGCGCTACCGAGACGGCGGGCGGTGCCGCGCCCGGCGTCGAAACGGTCGTTCGATCGCCCACTCCACCACGAGGTCGCCGCCGTCGGGCAGGCCGCGCCATCGGTCCAGCATCAGGCTCAGCTCGTCGTCGAGATCGGTCGCGGTGCCCGCGCGCCACGCGAAGTAGACCTCGTTGACCCGCGCCTCGGCCTCGTCGAGCTCATCGAGGTGCCGGGCGATCACGGCCTTCCCCTGAGGGGTGCGCTTCCGGCCCAAGGTCTTGAACGTGGCCCCCGCGGCGACGCAGCCCCAGAAGCCGTGCTCGATGTCGAGGGCGTCCTCGATCACGAAGGTGTAGAGGTCGTGCGGAAGGTCACCACCGGCGGCCATCGTCGGGCCCGGCACGATCGAGCGGGGCGGGCGCACCGCCGTCCACCCGCAGCCCCGCCCCCTCTTGTGGAAGGTCACCGCCATGGCCCGGCCGGACATGCCGATGACCGTAGGTCCGAGACCCTCAGGGGACCAGCGGGTTCGGGTGGCGTGCGTCGATGCGCCCGACCCACCCGAGCCGCCACCTGGGAAGGCGTCGAGCGCGTCGGGGTCGTTGTCGCCGACGGCGGCGTCGACCGCCCCCTTCGACTCGATGCGAAGGTGGGTGAGCTCCACCTCGGATCCGAGCCGCCAGTTCTCGTAGGCACTCACCACCGGCCGCGACCACCGCGCGCCGCGCCAGCTCGCCCTGCGACAAACCCAATCGACGCCGCACCTCGCGGACCACGGTCCCAGCACTCGGACATCAGGCTGACTCTCTGCGGATCGTCTATGGCCTAAGCCCGGGACGGGCACCCGTGGACATCGCGCCGGCGCGCCACGGGGGTCGGACGGCGGCCGCGGTCGACCGTCACCTACCAATCACCCACCCGCCTGGTCGGCAACGAAGAAGCCCCTGGTCAGGGACCAGGGGCTTGGAGCGGACGACCGGATTCGAACCGGCGACCCTCACCTTGGCAAGGTGATGCTCTACCAGCTGAGCTACGTCCGCGGGGAGCCGACACCCTACCCGGGGCCCCCGGGGCGGCCAAGCCGGAACGGGTGCGGGCGGCGCCCTCCCCGTGGGCCGACCAGCGGCGTCGCGGTGGGGATCAGCCGGCGACGGCGGCCTCGACCAGGGCCCGGCCGCGGGCGGAGTACGGGAGGGTGGCCGCGTGCTCGACGGCAGCCGGGCTCATCTTGCGGAGCGTGCGCCGGAGCACGTCGACGACCTTCTCGTCGCCGAGCTGGTCGGCCACCGCGTCGAGCTGGACGGTGAGGAACGCCAGGCAGACGGCGTCCTCGTGCACCTGCGCGGGAGGCCACGAACCCCGACCCTCCTTGCGGACGAGGCGGGTCGCGTCATCGACGGTCGCGGGGTCCCACCCCTCGGCCACCAGGAGGGCGGCCAGGTCGGCGGCGTGACGGGCGGTCGCCTCCTTGCGCCAGCGGAGGTAGCCGGCCCGGCCGTCGGGATGGTCGGACCGGGGCCGCTCCCAACGGCGGAGGTGGTGCGCCCGGGCCGCGAGGCGCTGGGCGGGCGACGAGTCGGGATCGAGGCGGACCACCCAGGCGGCCGCGACGCGACCGAGCGTCTGCTGGAGCGGCCGCGAGGCGCCGTCGTGCTCGACCCGGTCCGGGTCGTCCTCGTTCGCGGCGTCGATGGCCGCCGCGGTGCGCGCCTCGCGGTCGTCCACCGGGGTCAGGACGGCGGGCGCAGGTCGATCCGCAGGGTCAGGACCCCGTCGTCGAGCGACGCCTCGGCGTCGCCGATGATGGCGAAGTCCTGGTAGTCGGTCTGCGCCTGCTGCACGAGGCGGGTCCGCTCGGGACCGGCCACCGGGGGCAGGTTGCGCTTCTTCACCGCCTCGGCCCGCTCGCGGAAGCGGGCCACCATGGCGTCGACGTCGAGCTGGTCGGACATGCCCGACAACCTACCGGCCGGACCCCTCGCCGCCGGGAGCCTCGGCGTCGGTCGCGGGACGCGGCCGCGGTCCCGGGTCCGTGGCGGCGGCCTCGCCCGGGCCCGGACTCGCGGGATCCGCATCGGGACCGGCCGATGGACTGGCCGGGGACCCCGACGCGCCGACATCGGGAGCGGTCGACGGCTCCGGCGTCGGGGCCGGTGCAGGCGGGACCCGGACCGGGCGACGCCCGGGGCGGACCAGCACCCGCTCGGCGTCCGGGGTCACCAGCGTCTTCGGGGGTGCCTCGACCCGGCGGCGGCGGCGGGTGGGCGGCGTCGGCCGTTCGAGCAACTCGCGGGGCGGGAGGCGGTCGGGATCGGGGGCCGGGACGATGCGCACCGGCGCCTCGGCGCCCTCGGGGACCTCGACCTCCTCGCCCGACGCGGTGACCGGCAGCGCGCGGCAACCCACACCGACCGCATCGTCGGCCGCCTCCCCGGCGAGCACGCGGACCCCCTCGTCGCCGCCGACCGGCGGGCGCGACAGCACCGCCGCCGCGGGCGCCACCGCTCCGGGGGTCGGGCCGGCCCCGGCGGCACCGCCGGCGGGTGCCGCACCGTCCGCCGCGACGGTCGCGTCGGCTCCGTCCGCCCCGTCAGCGGTCTCATCACCCGTGTCGTCGGCGTCCGCCGTGCCGGCGGACGCCGCCTTGGCGGCCGCGGCATCGCCGACCTTCGACTCCCCGTCGTCGCCGGTCATCTCGCGGGCCGAGTCGCGGACTCGGGCCAGGCGTTCCTCGCGGCGGGCGGCGGCCCGGCGAGGATTGGTGGCCCTCACGTACAGC
>JAAYBP010000030.1 GCA_012730075.1 Acidimicrobiales bacterium
AGGTGCCGGACGAGGTGGCGGAGACGGTCGACACCCTCGCCCGCCACGCGGCCCACCTGGCTCGGGTCCTGGCCGCCGACGGCTACCCGGCCGGGTAGCGGCCGCGGCGATCGGCGGTCAGAGGTCGGCGGTCAGGAGGGGATCTCCCCGGTGAAGACGACGTCGTCGGCCACCTCGCGGAGCTTGCGGTTGCGGTCCTGGCTCGCCCGGCTGAGCACCTGGAACGCCTCGGTCTGGGTGAGGTGACGTCGGGCCATGACGATTCCGACGGCGGCGCCGATCTGACGGTTCGTCGCGAGCGCGGCCTCCAGTCCCTCGATCGTGACGTCGGCCCGGCGGAGCGCCTCGAGCCGTCGTCGGTGCAGCTCGGCGTGAGAATGCACCCGGGCCCGCAGCTCCTCGGGGTCGAACGGCTTCTCCAGGTAGTCGGTCGCGCCCGCGGCGATCCCCTCGGCGGCGGCACCGGCTCCGGCGAGCGCGGTCAGCAGCACGATCGGCAGGTCTGCGGTGGCGGGCTCCTCGCGCAGCACGCGCACGAGGTCGATGCCCGTGGCCCCCGGGAGGAGCACGTCGCTCAGCACGAGCGTCGGCACCACCTCGACGGCGAGGGCGGAGGGCACGTCGCCGACCGCGACGACGTCCCACCCGTCGGCCTCCAGCAGGTCGGCGAGGTGGGCGCGCAGGTCGGCGTTGTCCTCGACCACGAGGACCGTCGGCCGATCGCCGCGATCGTGCGCAGGGCGGTGGCGGTCGTCGGACGCGACCCACGACGCCGCCTCGGTCGCCAGGGCCCTCGCCCCCCGCAGCGGCCCGCGGTGGTCGACCCGGCCGACGGGGTCGGCCCTCAGGGGTAGTCGAACGGTGAAGCGAGCCCCCTCGCCCGGAGCGCTGTCGACCTCGACGGTGCCGTCGTGGATCGCGACCAGGTCGTGGACCAGGGCCAGCCCGATGCCCGCGCCCTCGGCGGTTCGGGGAGAGGCGCCGGGAACCTGGTGGAAGCGCTCGAACGCCCGGTCGATCTCGTCGGCAGCCATGCCGATGCCGGTGTCGGTGACGACGAGCTCCACCTGATCGTCGACCGCCCGCAGGCCGACGGCCACCGCGCCGGACGTGGTGAACTTGTAGGCGTTCGACAAGAGGTTGGAGACGATCTGGCTCCACATCTCGGGGTCGACCCGAACGGTGTCGGGCAGTTCGCCGATCTCGACCCGCAGGTCGAGCCCGGCCTCGACGATGGTCGACCGGAACATGGCGACGATCTCGGCGGTCAGCCCGGCGAGGTCGGTCGGCACCACGGCCGGCTCGAGGGCACCCTCGTCGGAGCGGGCGAGGTCGAGCAGCCCGTCGACGAGACGGGTCAGGCGGAGGGTCCCCCGCTCGGCGACGGCGACGTCGCGGCGGGCCGCCTCGGTGAGGTCGTCCCGCTCGGCCAGGGCCCGGTGGGACCCGGCGATGAGCGTCAGCGGGGTGCGCAGCTCGTGACTGACGTTCTGGAGGAACCGGTTCTTCGCCCGGTCCAGCTCCGCGAGCTGGCTCGTCCGCTCGTGCTCGCGCACGAACGCCCGTGCGTCGGTGGCGGCGGTCGACACCTGCCGGGCCATCAGGTCCAGGAAGCCCCGGTAGTCGTCGTCGAGGGCGCGGTGCGGGTTGATGCCCACCGTCAGCACCGCCACGACCCGGTCCTCGTTGCGGTCGACGATCGGCAGGTGGAGCGACCGTTCGACGCGGGCTCCGGCGTGGGTCGGGGGGATCGGCCAGCCGTCCGGCGGCGCCGCCTCCTCGCGGGTGTCGCAGTGGGCGCGCACCTCCGCGAGGAGGGTCGGGTCGCCCGGGAGGTCGGCGTCGTCGACCTCCTCGGTGCCGAACGTGCGGACCACTTCGAGCGGTCCGCCGCGGTCGTGCTCCAGCCGGGCGACGGCGAAGGAGACCTTCCCCGGATGGCTCTCGAGCACCGTCAGGATGTGGCCCAGGACCCGATCGACCGAACGGCCGTCCGCGCTCGACATCGCGCCGATGTCGCGCAGCACCCGCAGCCGCCGTCCGCTCACCACGGCCCCGGTGGCGTCGATCGCCGCCAGCAGGATCCCCCCGACGGCGCCGGGCTCGGTGCGGATCGGGCTGAGCGAGAACGTCCAGAAGGTCTCCTCGTCGTAGCCGTGCCGGTGGACCAGCAGGGGGAGCTCGTGCGCGTGCACCGCCTCGCCCGAGCGGGCCCGGTCGACGAGGCCCTCGATGTCCCTCCAGACCTCGGCCCAGCAATCCGACGCCGGCTGGCCGACGGCGGCCGGGTGCTTGTCGCCGATGAGCCCGGCGAACGCGTCGTTGTAGATCTGCGTGAGCTCCGGCCCCCACCAGATCATCATCGGCATGCGTGACGGCAGCACGGTGCGCACCGCGGATCGGAGCTCCGCCGCCCATCCCTGCGCCGGCCCCAGCGGCGTGCGCGACCAGTCGATCGTCCGGAGCGGGGCGGCGGTGGGGTCGTCGCCTTCGAGCAGGTCGTCGATCGTCACGGTCCGGGCTTCGCTTCGCAGGAGAGGGGGCGTTCGTCCTCACGAGCGCGGCACGAAACCTACCGCTGTCGCCGGACGTTTGGCCTCGGTCGACGCGGGAAGTCGTGGCCCATGGACGGGTCGGATCGCGTCAAGGTCTCGACGAGGATCGCCCGGCTGGCGACCCGCCAGGGGGCGAGGGTCGCCACCGCCGAGTCGCTCACGGGAGGGCTCCTCGCATCGGACCTCGCGCTCGCACCCCACGCGGCCCTCTGGTACCGGGGGGGCGTGGTCGCGTGCGCGCCCGAGGTCCGGCGGGACGTGCTGTACGTGCGGTCCGGGCCGATCGTGTCCGAGCGTGCGGTCCTCGACATGGCCGACGGGGTCGCCCTCCTGCTGGGGGCCACCGTGGCGGTGGCCGTGAGCGGGGTGGCCGGGCCCCTCCCGTCGGAGGGCAGTGCCCCCGGGACGGTGTGGTTCGGGGTCCGCCACGACGGCTCGACCGGCGCCGA
>JAAYBP010000268.1 GCA_012730075.1 Acidimicrobiales bacterium
CCATGCCGTCGGGCATCGTCGTGCCGAGGGTGGCGAGCGGGACCCTGTCGCCCACCGCCATGTTGAACGCCCCGCAGCAGATCTGGAGCGCCTCGCCGTCGCCGGCGTCGACGTCGACGAGCTGGATCCGGTCGGCGTCGGGGTGCGACCGCAGGTCGAGGACGGTCGCGACCACGATGCCGTCGAGTCCCCCGCCGATCGCGGTGACCTCCTCGACCGGCGTGCCGAGCGCGTCGAAGGCGGCGCCGATCGCCTCGGGGGTCTGGTCGAACGGCGCCAGCTCGCGCAGCCACGAGTGCAGGACCTTCATCAGAACTGCTCCAGGAGCCGCACGTCGACCGACAGGATCTCCCGCAGGTCGGGGATGCCGTGGCGGGCGAGGGCGAGGCGGTCGATGCCGAACCCGAAGGCGAAGCCGGTGTAGCGCTCGGGGTCGATGCCGCCGTTGGCGAGCACGGTCGGGTGGACCATCCCGCAGCCGCCGAGCTCGAGCCAGGTGCCGTCGGGGCGGCGGATGTCGAACTCAGCGGACGGCTCGGTGAAGGGGAAGTACGACGGCCGCAGCCGCGAGCCGAACCCCTCGCCGAAGTAGGCCCGGGTGAACGCCTCGATCGTGCCGGCGAGGTGGCCGAACGTGATGCCCTCGTCGACGACCAGGGCCTCGATCTGGTGGAAGGTCGCGAGGTGCGTGGCGTCGCGAGCCTCGTTGCGGTGCACGCGACCGGGCACGACGACGTAGATCGGGGGTGCCTGGCGCTCCATCACGCGGAGCTGCACCGGCGAGGTGTGGGTGCGCAGCACGACGTCGCCCGGCTCGCCGAGGTCGACGAAGAACGTGTCCTGCATGTCGCGGGCGGGGTGGTACGCCGGGATGTTGAGCCCGGTGAAGTTGTGCCAGTCGTCCTCGACCTCGGGGCCCTCGGCGACGGTGAAGCCCATGCCGACGAAGACGTCCTCGAGCTCCTCCATCGCCTGGGTCACGAGGTGCAGGTGCCCGACGGAGCGGTCGGGCCGCACCTCGGTGAGGTCGAGGCGCTCGGCCGCGAGCCGCTCGGCGCGGACGGCGGCCTCCAGCTCGGCCCGGCGGTCGGCGGCGGCGCGACCGATGTCGCCGTTGACCCGGTTCAGCACCTGGCCCGCCTCGCGTCGCGCGTCGGCGTCGAGCCCGCCGAGGGACCGCTTCACGCCGGCGAGCGGCGAGCCCTTGCCGGTGACCTCGGCCAGCGCCGCGGCCAGCGCGTCGAGGTCGGCCGCCCCGGTGATCCGGTCGACGGCCGCCGCACCGAGCTGCTCGATCTCGTCGGTCGCGGGGTTGCCCATGGGCGGCTCACCCTGCCCGCCGCGCGGCCTTCCCGACAAGTCCGTTCCGGGTCGGGGGCGGACGCGCGCGCGGCGATCAGCGCGGTGCGGCGGATGCGCCCGTCACCCGGTCGAGGGTCGCCCGGTCCCGGGCGAACACGTGACCGGTGGCCGACGCGCCGTCGACCGCCCGGGACGCGCCCATCTGGTCCCGGGCGGCGGCGATCGTGTCCGCGTCGAGACCCGGGAACGCCGCCACCAGGACGTCGCAGGCGGCGAGGTCGTCGGGCCCCGCGATCGTCAGGTGGTCCGTGTAGGCGTCGATCGCCAGCACCGTGTAGGGGGCGATGCAGGCGTCGAGACCGGCCCCCTCGGCCCGGTCGACGATCTCGGCCAGCTCCGGGAGGGCGCTCGGGTCGGCCGTGTAGCCGTCGACGAGGGACGCCGCGTTGATCCCTGCGGCCAGGACGACGACCACGGCCAGCGCCGGCACCCGACGCACCCCGACCGCCACGACGGCGGCCACCGCCGGCACCAGCCAGACGTGGAAACGCGCCTCCAGGTGCACCGACGCCACGACGAGCCAGGTGAAGGCGACCGCTCCGCCGACGAGCAGGGTCGCGGCGCGCAGGTCGCGCCGGCGGCGCAGGCTCCACGCTCCGACGCCGAACGCCACGGCGAGCAGGACGGCCGCCGGCGCGGTGCCCCCGACCACCTCGACGAGGCGCCCCGGGAAGTCGGCCTTGAACCGGCGGCCGCCGGCACCCGACGCCTCCAGCAGGTCGTCGAGCAGCACGAGGTACACCACGCCGCCGAGACCGCAGCCGAGGATCCACCGCTTCACCCACGCATGGGTGGAGGCCCGGCGGGCGACCACGACCGCCACCTGCCCGAGGAGGATCGGCGCCATGTACAGGTGGGTGGCCAGCCCCACCGCGACGGCCACCACGTAGACCGGACCGGCGGCGCGCGCGGGCCCGGCGGCGCCCTCCTGCGATGCGATCAGGCGCGCGAGCGCGGCGGAGGAGGCGACTCCGCAGAGCAGCAGGAGGCTGTAGCCACGGACCGCCCGGGACAGCTCGACCACCGTCGGATTGGTCGCCACGACCAGACCGGCGCACACCGCCGGCGACGTGCCCAGGTGTCGCCGCAGCACCGCGACGAGGAGCGCGACCGTGACGGCGGCGAAGCCGATCGGCGCCAGGCGGAGCACCCAGTCGGCGTCGGAGCCGGTCAGGGTGTGCACGCCGTGTTCGAGGAGGCTCAGCGCCGGGTGGTTGTTGAACAGGCGTTGGGAGGACACCGCGTCGACCAGCGACGGCGTCCGCACGTAGGACCCGACGGTCTGGGCGCTGTCGTAGTCGAGGGTCCGGTCCGCGCCGGGCAGGTACGCGACGGCCACCGCGACGCCCACCGCCAACGGCAGGAGCACCGTCCGGGCGGGTGGTCGCGCCGATCCCTCCGGTTGGCGGGCGGGCCGCCCGGCGTCGCCGGCGGTCAGGTCGGGGCGCGGCGGATCCCCGGCCGCGAGCGCGACGACATCCGATCCCACCCGGCCCCATCGGCCGCGGCGGCCCGACCCTGAGGGCCCCGCCACGGGGCGTCAGCCGACGGCGGAGCGGCGCTGGCGGGCCACCTCGAAGGCGAGGACCGACCCGGCGACCGCGACGTTGAGCGACTCGACCGCGCCGACCATCGGGAGCGCGGTCCAGGCGTCGACCATCGCCTCGACGTCGGCGGGCAGGCCGTGGGCCTCGTTGCCGAGGACCAGCGCGACCGGTCCCGTGAGGTCGACGGCCTCGGGCGGGAGGCCGTCGGACCCCCGGGTGCCCACCCGCAGCACGCCCTCGTCGCCGAGGCGGGCGAGCACCGCCGCGGGCGCGCCGGAACTCACCGCCATCCGCATCACCGACCCCGCGGACGCCCTCACGACCTTGGGCGAGAACGGGTCGACCGAGCCGTCGGTGAGCACCACCGACCGGGCCCCGACCGCCTCCGCCGTGCGCAGCAGGGTGCCCGCGTTGCCGGGATCGGCCACGCCGATCAGCACGAGGTCGAGCGCCGGGCCGGTCGACGTAGCCGGCACCTCGGGCACCACCGCGACGGCGGCGACCCCGTTGGGGGTGGCTACGTCGAGGTGGCCACCCAGCCCGCCGCGCACCTCGTCGACCCGGGCCCCGGCGGCCGTCGCGGCGGCCACGGCCGAGGCGACCGGCTCCCGGTCCAGTGCACCGGGTTCGACGAAGCACTCCTCTACCTCGACGCCGGCGGCGAGGGCGTCGGCGAGCAGCGTGGGGCCGTCGATGACGAAGCGACCCTCGGCGCGGCGGACCTTGCGCTCGCGCGACAGGCGCCCGAGGCGCACCACCCGCGGGTTGCGGGGGGCGAGCACCTCGGGCGCCGGTCGGTCGGGACGGGTGGCGCTCAGGCGGCGGACTGGGCCTCGGCGGCCACCTTCACCAGGGCGGCGAACGCCTCGGGCTCGTTGACGGCGAGGTCGGCGAGGACCTTGCGGTCGACGTCGACCTGGGCGACGCGCAGCCCGCTGATGAAGCGGCTGTAGGACATGCCGTTCTCGCGGCACGCGGCGTTGATCCGCTGGATCCAGAGCTTGCGGAACTCGCCCTTGCGCGCCCGGCGGTCGCGGTACGCGTACTGGAGCGAGTGCATCACCTGCTCGTTCGCGGCGCGGTACGAGCGGCTCTTGTTGCCGTAGTAGCCCTTGGCCCGCTCGAGCGTGGCCTTGCGGTGCTTCTTGCTGTGGACGGAACGCTTCACGCGGGCCATCGATGTCTCCTTGGTTCGACTCGGACTCGGGGTCGGCCCGCGCTCAGCGGTTGCCGAGCATGCGGTTGATGCGGTCCCGGTCGCCGCGCGCGACCGGCACCTCGCCGGACAGGCGGCGCTTCCGCGACGGCGCCTTCTTCTCCAGGATGTGGTTCTTGTTGGCCTGGAGGCGCATCAGCTTGCCGGTGCCGGTCTTCTTGAAGCGCTTGGCCGCGCCGCTGTGGGTCTTCATCTTCGGCATGGATCGGGATCCTCGGGTGGGGCCGGCGGGTGGCCGGCGGGGGTGGTGGGGCTACGAGGCCGCCGCGTCGGGGCCGACGTCGGGGTCGGTCCCGGCGGTCTCGGCGGGGGCCTCGGCGGTGTCGGGTGCCTCGGCCGTCGCGGGAGCGGCGGCCGGGGCTTCGGGCGTGGGCGAACCGGCGGAGGCGGCCTCGGCCTCGGCCTCCTTCTGGGCGGCGGCGTGGGCCGCCTGGGCCTTCTTGTCGGGCGCCAGCACCATGATCATGTTGCGTCCGTCGAGCTTGGGATAGACCTCGACGCGGGCCAGGTGGGCGACCTCCTCGGCCACGTGGTCGAGGATCTTCTTGCCCAGCTCCGGGTGGGCCATCTCGCGACCCCGGAACATGATCGTCACCTTGACCTTGTGACCCTCGCCGAGGAACTTCTCGACCTTCTTGGTCTTGGTGGTGAAGTCTCCGGCGCCGATCTTGGGCCGGTACTTCATCTCCTTGATGACGACGTTGGTGCTCTTGCGGCGTGACTCCTTGGCCTTCTGAGCTGCCTCGTACTTGTACTTGCCGTAGTCCATGATGCGGCAGACGGGCGGGTTCGCCTTGTCGGCCACCTCGACCAGGTCGAGGTCGAGCTCACGGGCCAGGTTGAGGGCCTCGGGCAACGGCCGGATGCCGATCTGGGCGCCATCGGCGCCCACCAGGCGGACCTCTCGGGCCCGGATCCGGTCGTTGATGCGGGGCTCGTCGTTGTGCGGCGCAGCTATGGCCGGTCTTCCTTCATGCGGTGCGGTGTTCCTCCGTCGGGGATGGTGGTGCGCCGCCGAGAACGACGACGCGGACGCCGAAAAGCCGACGTCCGCGAGGGCACCCGGAGGCGCTGCATCGATCGACCCGGCGCATCGGCGATGGCCGGGTGGGGGCGGAGCCCCGCTTTCCGTGCTGGGTTGTCCGCCTAGGGTACGGGCGTTCCTGGTCGGGCCGCAACCGTGCGACCTCCGACCGACCCCCGCGCCTGGAGACCGACATGAGCCTGTGGACCCCCGGCGGAGAGCACGAGGTGCCCCGCCCGACCGCCTCCGACCCCACTCCCGCCCCCGCCGCCCCGACGGTCGGCGACCTCGACCTCGACCCCGAGACGCAGGCGGCGCTCGACGCCATGTCGCCCGAGGAGCGGGCCCAGGCCGAGCAGATGATCGCCGACATGGTCCAGACCCGCGCCGAGATCGCGGGCACCCCGGCGTCGACCATCGTCGGCAACCACGCCATGGGCCTCTACGAGCTGGCGGCGATCCACCTGTCGCAACAGCCGCCGAACCTGGAGGAGGGAGGGCTCGCCGTCGACGCGCTGGCCGCCCTGGTCCACGGGCTCGAGGGACGTCTCGGCGAGGGCGAGCCGACGCTCCGCCAGGCGCTCACCCAGCTCCAGGCCGCCTTCGTCGAGCTGGCCCGACGGGCCCAGGCCGACCCCCCGGATGCCGGCGCGGCAGGCGACGCCCCCGACGGCGGCGACGCCTGATGGCGGTCCTCGTCACCGGCGGCGCCGGCTACATCGGATCCCAGACCGCGCGGCTGCTCCGCGAGCGGGGCCGCGACGTCGTGATCCTCGACTCGCTCGAACTGGGCGACGAGCGGGCCTGCCTCGGCGCCCCGCTCGTCGTCGGCGACATCGCCGACGCCGCGCTCGTGCAGAAGGCGATCGCCGACCACGGCGTCGACGCGATCGTCCACTTCGCGGGCTACAAGGCGGCGGGCGAGTCGATGGAGGACCCCGGTCGGTACTTCGGCAACAACGTGGCGAAGACCAGCGCCCTGGTCGACGCGGCGCGCGAGGTCGGCGTCGGGCGCATCGTGTTCTCCTCGTCCTGCTCGGTGTACGGCACCCCGACCCGGCTGCCGGTCGACGAGACCCACCCGTTCGCCCCCGAGAGCCCCTACGCCGAGAGCAAGCGCATCGTCGAGGACATGCTCCGCTGGTACGACGCCGCCCACGACGTCCGCTCGGTCAGCCTGCGCTACTTCAACGCGGCGGGTGCCTCCTCCGACGGCGTCATCGGCGAGGACTGGACCGTCACGCTGAACCTGATCCCGCTGGTGATGAAGGCGGCCCTCGGCCGGCTCCCGCAGGTGACCGTGTTCGGCACCGACTACCCCACCCGCGACGGCACCGCGGTCCGCGACTACGTCCACGTCGAGGACCTCGCCGACGCCCACGTCCGGGCGCTCGAGTACCTCGAGGCCGGCGGGGCGACCACCGCCATCAACCTCGGCACCGGCGTCGGATCGACCGTCCGCGAGGTGATCACCACCACCGAGGAGGTCAACGGCATCGAGGTGCCGTCGGTCGACGCCGACCGCCGCCCCGGCGACCCCACCGAGGTCTACGGCGACAACCGCCGGGCCGAGGAGCTGCTCGGTTGGCGGGCCGAGCACGACTTGGCGTCGATCCTCCGCACCGCCTACGCCTGGCACTCCACCCACCCCGACGGCTACGGCCGCGCAGGAGGCTGAGCCCCGACATGACCAAGACGAACCCCGGCCACTTCTTCGAGGACTTCGCCCTCGGCCAGGTGATCGAGCACGCCACCCCCCGCACCGTCACCGAGGGCGACCGGGCGCTGTACGGGGCGCTGTACCCCACCCGCTTCGCCATCCCGTCGTCGGCCGCGTTCGCCTCCTCCTGTGGCCTCGACCCGCACCCGGTCGAGGAACTGATCGGGTTCCACATCGCCTTCGGCAAGACGGTGCCCGACGTGTCGCTCAACGCGGTGGCCAACCTCGGCTACGCCGAGTTGCGGTTCCACCGGCCGATCCGGCCCGGTGACACCCTCGCCACCCGATCGGAGGTCATCGGCCTCAAGCAGAACTCGAACGGCCGGACCGGTGTCGTCTACGTGCGCTCCACCGCCACCCTCCAGGACGGCAGCGTCGCCATCGACTGGGCGCGCTGGGTGATGGTGAACAAGCGCGACCCCGAGGCCCCCGCCCCCGAGACCGTCGTGCCCGACCTGGCCGAGGTCGTCGCACCGACCGACCTGATCGTCCCCACGGGCCTCGACCTCACCGGCTACGACTTCGCCGCCGCGGGCGAGCCGCACCGGTGGGGCCACTACGAGGTCGGCGAGCGCATCGACCACGTCGACGGCGTCACGCTCACCGACGCGGAGCACATGATGGCCACCCGCCTCTGGCAGAACACGGCCAAGGTGCACTTCGACGTGGAGGCCAGGCCCGACGGCAGGCGCCTGATCTACGGCGGACACATCATCTCGATGGCGCGGGCCCTGTCGTTCAACGGCCTCGCCAACGCCCAGCTCGTCGCCGCCGTCAACGCCGGCGCCCACACCGCGCCCGCCTTCGCCGGCGACACCGTCCACGCCTGGTCCGAGGTCCTCGACAAGGCCGAGGTCGACGCCCCCGGGGTCGGCGCGCTGCGTCTGCGGCTCGTCGCGACCAAGGGGCGAGACGAGACCACGACGCTCCGGGGCGACGACGGCCGGTACGCGCCCGGCGTCCTGCTCGACCTCGACATGTGGGTCCTCTGCCCCTTGTGACCCACGCGCGGCGTCGAGGGGCGCCGCGCTCTCTAGCGTCCATGGCATGACACGGGGGTCACGGACCGCGCTGGCCGGGGTGCTGGCGGCCGGCGCCGCCCTCGCGGCCACCGAGGTCGTCGGCCTGCTCGACGCCACCGCGCCGTCGCCCCTGCTCGCGGTGCAGAACCGCTTCGTCGCCACCTTCGCCGGGGCCCTGAAGGAAGTCGCGGTGGCGCTGTTCGGCACGCACCACGCCGGGGCGCTCACCGTCGGTTCGGTCCTGGTCGTCGCCGGGTTGGGCGCGTTCGCCGCCGGCCTGGAGGCCAACCGGCGGTGGGTCGGGGTCGCGGTGTTCGCCGCCTTCGGCCTGCTCGGCCTCCTCGCCGAGATCCGCGACCCGCAGGGCTCGGCGGTGGTAGGGGCGATCGGGGCGGTGGTGGGAACGGTCATCGGCACGGTCGGGTTGTGGCTGCTGCTCGACCGCTTCGGCATCCGGGTCGCGCCCGGCGCCGACCTCGTGTTCGCCGACCGGCGGGGCCTCGCGCCGTCGGTGCGGCCCCACGACGCGGACCCGGCATCCGTCGTCGAGCCCCCGCCGCGGGTCGCCACCGTCACCGGCAGCCGCCGGGAGGTCGTGCTGTGGGGCCTGGGCACCGGCGCGGCGGTCGTGACGACCGGCCTCCTCGCCAAGGGCGTGGGCGACGCGGTCCGCGCCGGGCGCAGCACGATCCCCGCCGCCCTGCCGACCGTGGCCGACACCGCCCCGCTGCCGCCGCCGCCGACCTTCGCCACCTCCGGCGTGTCGCCGTACGTGACCCCCAACGGCGACTTCTACGTGATCGACACCGCCGTGCAGCTCCCCTTCGTCGTCACCGACGAGTGGCGGCTCCGGGTGACGGGGCTGGTCCGGCGCGAGGTCGAGGTGTCGTACGCCGAGCTACAGGCCCGCGGCCTGGTCGAGGAGGTCGTCACCCTCGCGTGCGTCTCGAACGAGGTCGGCGGCAGCCTGGTCGGCAACGCGGTGTGGACCGGTGTCCCACTCCGCGACCTGCTCGCCGAGGCGGGCGTCGACCCGGCGGCGACGCAGCTCGTCGGCGAGTCGGTCGACGGGTTCACCGCCGGGTTCCCGCTGTCGGTGCTCGACGACCCCGACCGACCGGCGCTCGTCGCCATCGGCATGAACGGCGAACCCCTCCCCCGGGCGCACGGCTTCCCCGCCCGGCTCGTCGTGTCCGGGCTCTACGGGTACGTGTCGGCGACCAAGTGGCTGAAGGAGATCCGGCTCACCACGCTCGAGGCCGAGGACGGCTACTGGATCCACCAGGGGTGGGCCAAGGAGGCCCCGATCAAGACCCAGTCGCGCATCGACGTGCCCCGCACCGGCGCCAACCTGGTCGAGGGCACCGTCGCCGTCGCCGGGGTCGCCTGGGCCCCGAACCGGGGCGTCGAGCGCGTCGAGGTCCGCATCGACGGCGGCGGGTGGCGCGACGCCGAGCTCGGCCGCGTGGCGAGCGACGACACGTGGGTGCAGTGGTACCTGCCGTGGGACGCGGCCCGCGGCGACCACCTGATCGAGGTGCGGGCCACCGACGGCGACGGAGAGGTCCAGCCCGAGGAGCCCGTCGGCGTCCTGCCCGACGGCGCCGAGGGCTGGCACCGGCGCCGGGTCGTCGTCGCCGGCCGCTGATCCCGGAGCGGCCGCGCGCCGCCCGGGACGCCCTCACCGACGCGTGACGGCTACGGCCTGCCAGCGGCCGCGGTGGCCGGGTCGGACCCCGAAGGTGACCGCCGCGCCCGCCTCGGTGGTGCGGGAGCCGTCGGCGAGGTCGGTGCACTGGAGGGCGAACGTGCGCCCGTCGGCGGCGGTGATCTCGCCGAGGCCCCGGGGGTCGTCCCACGAGGTGACCACGCCGTCGAGCAGCGCGTCGGTTTCCACCGTCAGCCGACGCCGAGCAGGTCGACGACGAACACGAGGGTCTCGTTCGGACCGATGACGCCACCTGCGCCGCGACTGCCGTAGCCGAGGTGCGGCGGGATGGTCAGACGGCGACGGCCGCCGACGCGCATGCCCTGCACGCCCCGGTCCCAGCCCTCGATGACCTGGCCCCGGCCGAGGCGGAACCCGAACGTGTCGCCGCGGTCCCACGAGGCGTCGAACTGCTCCCCGTTCGACCAGGCGACGCCGACGTAGTGGACCTCGACGTTGTGGCCGGCGGTCGCCTCCTCGCCGTCGCCGACGGTGAGGTCGTCGATCGACAGCTCGGCCGGGGGCGGCAGGTCGGAGGGCACCTTGACGTCGGGCTTGTCCATGCCCGGCACCCTACGGCGTCACCGCGGCGCGACCGAGTCGTGGGATCGGGGCCACGGCCGGTACGGTGACGGGCGGCGAAGGGGAGTAGCCCCCCGCCGGGTGATCGACACGCTGGGTGATGAGCCCCGGTCCCCGGGCCCGCTGCGGCGGGTGGGCGAGACCTTCGACCGGCACCGAGTCGTTCGCGTGCCCGGTCGAGGTCGAGGCTCCCGAAGCCCCGCCCCGCTCGGGCGGAAGGGATCCACCTTGGAAGCGCTGCTGATCACGACGGCGGCGATCTTCGTCGCCGAGCTGGGCGACAAGAGCCAGCTCATGGCCCTCGCGCTGGCGACCCGGCACCGCGCCCTGCCGGTGCTGATCGGCATCACCCTCGCCACCGCCGCCGTCCACGCGGTGTCGGTGGTCGTCGGCGTGCTGATCGGCGCCAGCCTCCCGACCCACGTGATCAACGTCGCGGCCGGCCTCGCGTTCCTCGGCTTCGCGTGGTGGACGTGGCGCGGCGACGAGCTGTCCGACGAGGACGAGGCGCGGATCGAGCGGAGCGACCGGTCCGTCGTGCTCGCGGTGGCCGGGACGTTCTTCCTCGCCGAGCTGGGCGACAAGACGATGCTCGCCACGATCACCCTCGCCACGACCTACGGCGCCTGGGAGACGTGGATCGGCTCGACGGTCGGCATGGTCGCGGCCGACGCGCTCGCCCTGGTCGTCGGGCGGGCCCTCGGCAGCCGCCTCCCCGACCGGGCGGTCAAGGTGTTCGCCACCGCGGCCTTCGTCGCCTTCGGCCTCGTCCTGCTCTACCAGGGCCTCACCTGACGACGGAGGGACCGGCTACGCGCGGATGCGCTCGAGGAGGCGGGCCATCTCGACCGCGGTCTGGGCGGCCTCCTCGCCGACGTTGTGGCCGCCTGGCCCCTCGGAGCGCTCGAGCGCCTGGTCGAGGTCCTCGGTGGTGAGCACGCCGAAGACGACCGGCACGCCGGTGGCGAGCCCGGCGCGCATGATGCCCGCCGCGCTCTCCCCCGCGACCGCCTCGTAGTGGGTCGTGGCACCACGGATGACGCAACCGAGCCCGATCACCGCGTCGACCCTGCCGCTGGCGGCGAAGGCCTGGGCCGCGAGCGGGACCTCGAACGCGCCGGGCACCCACTCGACGGTCGGATCGGGCGCGCCGAGGGCGGCGAGGCCCCGCTGCACGCCGTCGAGCAGGCGGAAGGTGATCAGGTCGTTGAACCGGCCCGCGACGACGGCGACGCGGACGCCGTGGCCGTCGAGCTCGGGTTCGACGCGCTGGGGGGCACGGGCGTCACCCGCCATCAGGAACCTCCCTCGGCGTCGACGTCGGCCGGGGGCACCGGCGCCGCGCCCTCGCCCACGACCTCGTCGAGGCCCTCCAGCAGGTGGCCCATGCGGTCGCGCTTGGTGCGCAGGTAGGCGATGTTCTCGGGATTGGGGGCGGTCACCGAAGGCACGCGGGCGGTGATGTCGAGGCCGAAGCCCTCCAGGCCGCCGTACTTGGTCGGGTTGTTGGTGATGATCCGCATCGTCGTGATGCCGAGGTCGTTCAGGATCTGGGCACCGATGCCGTACTCCCGACTGTCGATCGGCAGGCCGAGCTCGACGTTGGCGTCCACGGTGTCGTGACCCTGTTCCTGGAGCGTGTAGGCGCGGATCTTGTGACCGATGCCGATGCCGCGGCCCTCGTGGCCGGTGAGGTAGACGATCGCCCCCCGGCCCTCCTCGGCGATCATCTGCATCGCGCTGTCGAGCTGGACGCCGCAGTCGCAGCGCATCGAGCCGAACACGTCGCCGGTGAGGCACTCGCTGTGCACCCGCACCAGCACGTCGGACGCCCCGTTGACCGAGCCCTTGACCATGGCGACGTGCTGCTGGCCGTCGAGCACCGACTCGAACACGTAGCAGGTGAAGTCGCCCCAACGGGTCGGGATGCGCGCCTCGGCGATGCGGCGCACCAGCTTCTCGTTGCGGCGCCGGTAGCGGACCAGGTCGGCGATCGAGATGAAGAGCAGGCCGTGCTCGCGGGCGAAGGCGACCAGGTCGGGCACCCGCGCCATCTCGAGCTTGTCCTCCTTCACGATCTCGCAGAGGACCCCGGCGGGGGTCATCCCCGCCATGCGGGCGAGGTCGATCGCCGCCTCGGTGTGACCGGCCCGCTTGAGCACGCCGCCCTCGCGGGCGACCAGCGGGAAGATGTGGCCGGGGCGGGCGAGGTCGCCGGGACGGGTGGCCGGGTCGACGAGGGAGCGGATCGTCGACGAGCGGTCGGCGGCGGAGATGCCGGTCGTCGTGTCGTGGCGGTAGTCGACCGTGACCGTGAACGCGGTGCGCATGCTCTCGGTGTTCTGCTCGACCATCGGCCGCAGGTCGAGCTCCTGGGCCCGCTCGGCCGTGATCGGCGCACAGATCACCCCGGACGAGTGCTTGAGGAAGAACGCGATCGCCTCGGGCGTGACCGCGTCGGCCGCCATGATGAGGTCGCCCTCGTTCTCACGGTCCTCGTCGTCGACCACGACGACGATCTCGCCGCGGCCGATGGCGGCGACGGCGTCCTCGATGGCATCGAACGGACTGTCGTTCACGGGAAGCTCCCTGGGGTGTACCACTCGAGCAGTCGCTCGACGTGCTTGGCGGTGATGTCGACCTCGAGGTTCACCGGGTCGCCCTCGCGGCGGCGGCCGAGCGTCGTGACCTCGGCGGTGTGGGGGATGACGGCGACCGACAGGCCGTCGTCGTGCACCGCGGCCACGGTGAGGCTGACGCCGTCGATGGTGATCGAGCCCTTCTCGACGACGTACCGGAGGAGGTCGTGCGGGACGGTGACGCGGAGGTCGGGGGCCAGGGTGACGACCCGGCCGACGCCGTCGACGTGGCCCTGCACGACGTGGCCGCCGAGGCGGTCCTGGGCCCGCACCGGTCGTTCGAGGTTCACCGGATCACCGGGGGCCAGCTCGCCGAGCGCGGTGCGGGAGTAGGTCTCCTCGACGACATCGGCCTCCCACCAGCCGTCGCCGAGCGCGACGACGGTCAGGCAGGTGCCGTTGACCGCGATCGAGTCGCCGATCGACGCGTCGCCGAGCACCTCGGCGGCGGCGATGCGGAGCCGGGGCCCCTCGCGGGACTCGACCCGGCCCAGCTCCTCGACCAGTCCGGTGAACATCAGGCGACCTCCTCCTCGTGCCGGGGTCGGAGGTCGACCCGGATGTCTTCGCCGACCGCGGTGACGGCCACGATCTCGCCGCGCCACACGTCCGCGATCGACGGGGCGCCCGAGCCCGCGAACAGGCCGGGGGCGTCGTCGCCGCCGACCAGGGCGGGGGCGAGGTAGGCGACGTAGTGGTCGACGAGACCGGCCCGGTGGAACTCCCCAGCGACGGTGGCGCCCCCCTCGACCAGCACCTGGACGACCCCCTCGGCGGCGAGGTGGTCGAGCAGGGCGGCGAGGTCGCCGTCGTCGCGGGACCACTCGAGGCACGGGTGGACCCGGGCCCCGGGCGGCGCCGCGCCGAGCACGACCCGGCGCGGGTCGGGACCGTCGACGAGGCGCGTCGTGAGCGAAGGGTCGTCGGCGACGACGGTGCCCCGCCCGACGACGATCGCCTGGCTCTCGGCCCTCAACCGGTGGGCGTCGGTGCGGGCGGCCTCACCGGTGATCCACTGCGAGCTGCCGTCGGAAGCCGCGGTGCGGCCGTCGAGCGTGGCGGCGGTCTTGAGGACGACCCACGGCCGCCCGGTGCTGCGGTGCCACAGGTACGGCGCGAGCTGCTCGGTGACGTCGTCGGCGAGGCAGCCGATCTCGACGGCGATGCCCGCGTCGCGCAGGACGGCCAGCCCCGCCCCGGCGACGAGCGGATCGGGGTCGGCCACGGCGACGACCACCCGCCCGACGCCCGCGGCGACCAGCGCCGCCGCGCACGGACCGGTGCGACCGGTGTGGGCGCACGGTTCGAGCGTGACGTACACGGTGGCGCCGCGCGCCGCGTCGGGACCGCCGGCGGTGCGGGCGGCGTCGAGGGCGACGATCTCGGCGTGGCGGCCGCCGGGCGGCTCGGTGGCCCCGCCGAACACGGAGCCGTCGGCGGCGACGAGGAGGCAGCCGACCCACGGGTTGGGCGCGGTCGACGTGCGCACCGACGCGGCGAGGTCCATCGCCTCGGCCATGCGCTTCTCGTCGAGGGTGGTCGTCACCCGGTCTCCTGTCTGGGACGCGGGGACGACGACCGCGCGGCGCGACGTGGCGTCGCACCGGGCGAACCTCGCTTCCATCCGGACTGTGACCGTCGGCCCCGGGATTCCACCGGGTCAGCCCCTCCGGAGAGGGGGTCGTGGGCTCTCACCACCGGTCGGGACTTCCACCCAACCCCGCGAGGGATTCTCGATTGTCCCGGGGAGCATAGAACTAGAACGCGTTCTAGTTCCACCCCGCGAGACCTCCGTCACGCCGGTGGTCAGTGGGGCGTGCCGCCGGACATCAGATCGAGGGCGTGGGGGACGACGTCGAGGACCGCGTCGAGGCACTCGACCGCGCCTCTGGTCGAGCCCGGGACGTTGAGGACCAGGGCGGGTCCGACCGTGCCGGCGACACCCCGGGAGAGCCGACCCAGCGGGTTCACCAGCCGCATCGCCTCGGACAGGCCTGGTGCCTCTCGGTCGACGACCCGACGCGTGGCCTCCGGCGTCTCGTCGCGGGGCCCGAAGCCGGTGCCCCCGGTCGTCACCACCAGACCGGCGAAGCCGTCGGACGCCAGGCGGAGGGCGAGGGCCACGGAATCGACGCCGTCGGACGTGGCGGTGTGCTCGACCACCTCGAACCCGGCGGCGACCAGTCGCTCCACGACCGCCGGTCCCGAGCGGTCGTCGCGCTCCCCCGCCGCCACGCCGTCGGACACCGTGATCACCTTCGCCTGGAGCACGGCCCCACCCTCGCGCGTCCCGACCCGGGTGTCGTCAGCCGCGTCGGTACCGGTGGAGGGCCATGCCGTCGGTGCCCTCCACCTGCGGCAGCAGCAGCCCGCCCCTCCCCCACGGCCGCCAGGGGCCGGCGGGCGGCGGGAGCGGTTCGAGGTCCGGCCGCTCGGCGGCGACCGCCGCGTCGACCCCGATCGTCTCGGCCTCGGTCAACGTGCACACCGACACGACGAGGACCCCGCCGGGCCGGACGACGTCCGCGGCGGCGCGCACCAGGTCGACCTGCACCGCCGCCAGGCGATCGACGGCCTCGGGCCGGACCCGCCACCGCGCGTCGGGCCGGCGGTGCAGGACACCCAGCCCCGAGCACGGGGCGTCGACCAGCACCCGGTCGAACGAGGCCGGCGGGAACGGCGGAGTCCGCCCGTCGGCGGTGACCACCCCGACCCGGTCCGCCGTGCCGGTTCGCGAGGCGTTGCCCGCGACCAGGGCCGCCCGGCCGAGGTCGGCGGCGACGACGTACGCGCCCTCGCCCGCGAGGAGCGTGGCCTTGCCGCCGGGGGCCGCACACAGGTCGAGCACCCGCTCGCCCGGCCCGGCGCCGACCGCCTCGGCGACCCACGTCGAGGCACGGTCCTGGGTGTAGCCGTCGGGCCGGACGTTGGGCGCCGGCGCCCGGTTCATCGCCTCCAGCGCGCCACGGGCGTCGTCGACACCGAGGTCGGCGTCGAGCCGGTCGACGATCCAGTCCGGGTAGCTCAGCTCGGTGGCGAGGTCCGGGTACGGGCTCGGATGGGCATCGGCGACCCGGCGGAGCACGGCGTTGACCAGCCCGCGCGACCGGCGGGGCGCCGCCTCGACCGCGGTGCCGACCGCGGCGTGGACGGGTTGCCCGAGTACGGCGACCTGGTAGGCGCCGATCCGCAGAGCGGCCCGCGTCGACGGATCGAGCGGGCGGGAGCCGGTGACGAAGCGGTCGACGAGCCAGTCGCACGCCCGCCGCATGCGGGTCACCCCGTACACGAGCTCGGTGACGAGCCCCCGGTCGCGCGCCGACAGCCCGGAACGGTCGAGGATCGGGCCGAGGGCGAGGTTGGCGTAGGCGTCGTCGGCCTCGATGCGCACGAGCGCGTCGGCGGCGACGCGACGGGCGTCGGGACGACGCCCGTCCGGGGTGGCGGGCCGTGCCCTCACGCCCGGCTCACCCGTCGAGGCCGAGGCGCTCGCCGGGTTCGAGGCGGGCGCCACGGGCCCACTCGGCGGCGGCCCGGCGGGGCTTGCCCTCGGGCTGCACCTCGTCGAGCACGAGGCGGCCGTCGGCGGCGGACACGACGACGTTCGGCCCGTCGACGGCGATCTCCCCCGCGGCCGCCCCCCGCACCCCGGCGTCAGGCCCGGGGTGGGCCTCCAGCACCCGGAGGCGGGCGCCGCGGAACGTGGTCCACGCCCCGCCGACGCGGACCCGCCGGTCGAGGTCGGCGATCGCGCCGGACCAGTCGAGGCGCAGGTCGGCGGAGGTGATCTTCTTGGCGTAGGTGACCTCGCCGTCCTGCGGAACGGGCTCCCCGAGGCCGGCCGCCAGGCACTCCACGAGCAGCTCCGCCCCCCGCTCGGCCAGGTCGGACCGCAGCTCCGCCGCGGTCGACCGGGGCCCGATCGGCACCTCGGTGGAGGCGTACACGCCACCCGCGTCGAGCGCCTCGACGACCTCCATCACGCACACGCCGGTGCGGTCGTCGCCCGCGAGGAGCGCCCGCTCGACCGGGGCGGCCCCCCGCCACCGCGGCAGGAGGGAGAAGTGCACGTTGACCATCGGGAGCGCATCGAGCTGGGCGGCGGTGATCAGCTCCCCGAAGGCGACGACCACGCCGATGTCGACGCCGGCGGCCACCGCGTCGTCGACCGTGTGGGCCACCGGCAGGCCGAGCGCCTCGGCGGCCGCCTTGACCGGGGTCGGCGCGGTGGCGCTCCCGCGGCCGCGACGCCGGTCGGGCTGGGTCACCACGATGGCGACGTCGAAGCCGCCCGCGACGAGCGCGGCCAGGGTCGGGACGGCCGCGTCGGGCGACCCGAGGAACGCGACGCGGCGGGGGCGCAGTGGGGCGGCGGGCACGCCGCTCAGGCCGGCTCGGACCGGGCCAGCATCAGCTCGCGCACGGCCCGCTTGGCCTCGGCGGCCTGGTCGTCGTCCAGCCGCTCGGTCATCAGCACCCCGTCGAGGTGGTCGATCTCGTGCTGGAACATGCGGGCGGCCAGCTCGTCGGCCTCCAGCGAGACCTCGTTGCCGTCGAGGTCGAGCCCGACGACGTGGACCTGCTTGGGCCGCACGATGTCCCAGTAGAGCCCGGGGATCGACAGGCAGCCCTCGTGGTAGCTCCAGGTGTCGTCGCCGTGCTCGACGATGCGCGGGTTGACGATGGTGATCGGGTCGTCCTGGTCGGGGAGCTGGTAGACGACCACCCGCTTGCGCACGCCGACCTGGGGCGCGGCGACGGCGAGGCCGTCGTGGGCGTACATCGCCTCGACCATGCCGTCGGCCACGCGGACGAGCGAACCGTCGATGTCGGTGACGTCGTCGGCGACCTCGCGGAGCACCGGATCGCCGATGATGCGGATGTCGAAGGCGTTCATTGCGGTCCGAGGCTACCGGCGTCGACCGCGCGGCCGGTTCCCCGTAGCGGCGCGCGGTTCCCGCCCGGGGCGGCAGGAATCGCGCGCCACTTCGGGGATGGTGTGGTTCCGGCGGCGGGCCGGGCGCGTAGCGTCGCCGGGATCGCCCCCGCCGACGGCCCGTCCGACCACTACTTCGCGCCCGACCCCTCGGTCCCGTCCCGCCCCCGTGGGCTTCGCCTCGTGCTCGACGACCTCGGCACGACCGTGGACCTGGTCGCCGACACCGGGGTGTTCGCCGGGCGCGAGGTCGACCCCGGCACCCGCCTGCTCGTCGACGTCGGCGCCCGGCCGCCCGCGGGACCGGCGACCCTCCTCGATCTCGGCTGCGGCTACGGGCCGATCGCGATCGCCCTGGCGCTGCGGGCCCCCGAGGCCACCGTCTGGGCGGTCGACGTCAACCGCCGGGCGCTGGACCTGTGCGCCGCCAACGCGGAGCGCGCCGGGGTCTCGAACCGGGTCCGCACCGCCGAGCCCGACGGCGTGCCCGACGACGTCGCCTTCGACGGCATCTGGTCGAACCCGCCCATCCGCGTCGGCAAGGACGCCCTGCACGAACTGCTGACGACCTGGCTCGG
>JAAYBP010000269.1 GCA_012730075.1 Acidimicrobiales bacterium
GACCACGTCGTCGCGGTGCGGCCCGAGCTGGTCGTCGAGATCGCCGTCGACGGCGTGCAGCGCTCCACCCGGTACCCCGGCGGCGTGGCGCTGCGGTTCGCCCGGGTGATCGGCTACCGGCCCGACAAGGATCCGGCCGACGCCGACACCATCGACGACGTCCGCCGCCTGGGCCGCCCCTGACCGTCGCCCTCGGGCTGCTCGCCGCGCCGTTAGGGTGACGCCGACCTCGGCGGTGGACTGACCCGAAAGGTTCGCCGATGCACGACGCAGCCGAGCGGCGCGACGACGGGGAGAGCGCGGCGGGAGCACCCGCCGCCGCGCCTCCCGACGACCGGTGGGAGCGGCATCCCGCCGACGTCGCCCGCCTGGCCGGGGCGATCGTCGTCCTCCTGCTCGGCATGGGACTGAACGCCTGGCGTCCCCAGACGGTGCAGAACGCGTCGGCCGACCTCGCGCGGCTGCTCGACCTGCTCCCCGAGCTCCTCCAGACCGTGCTCGCCGGCGGACTCCAGCTCGCCGCCGTCGCCGCGCCGGTCGGCGTCGCGGTCGTCCTCGTCGCCGGTCGCCGCTGGCGCCTGCTGCTCACGGTCGCCGTCACCGCGGCGGTCGCCGCCGGGATCTCGAGCGCGCTGCAGAGCTGGCTCGACGACGTCGTCCCCCGGACCGTGGTCGACGCCTCCGAGCACGAGGGCTGGCTGACGGGCCAGGCGTTCCCGTCCGGCACCTACCTCGGCGCCACCGCGGCGGTCGCCACCCTCCTCCTCCCGTGCGTCCCCCGCCGCTGGCGGCGGTGGCTGGTCGGGTTCGTCGTCGCCGCCGCCCTCTGCCGGATCGTGACCGCCGTCGTCGTGCCGGTCAACGTGGTGGTGCTCACCGCCCTCGGCGCCGCGCTCGGATCGATCGTCCTCGTCGCGTTCGGGGCGCCGACCCGCCGGGCGTCGCTGGGGGAAGCCGCCGCGGGGGCGGCCCGGGCCGGCGTGCCGGTCTCCGACCTCGTCGCCACGCCCGGCCGGGCGGCGACGCACCACTTCGAGGCGGTGACGCGCGCCGACCGCCGGCCCGTCACCGTGACCCTCGTCGGACGCGACGACCGCGACGCGGAGCTGCTGGCCCGATCGGTGCGGGCCCTCACCACCAAGGCGGTCGACGACCGGCCCCTGCGCCTCCGCGGCGAGACGCGTCTGAAGCAGGAGGCGCTGTGCACCCTCGCCGCACGACGTCTGGTGCCCGCGCCGGACGTCCTCGGGGTGGGCGAGACGCCCGACGGCGACGCGGTGCTCGTGCTCGCCGCGGTCGACGGGCCGTCGCTCACCGACTTCGACGTCGACGATGACGCCCTCCGGGAGGTCTGGACCCACGCCGCGCGGCTGCGCGAGCACCGGCTGGCCCACGGCGCCCTGGCGCTGGCCGCCTTCCGGGCCACCCCCGAGGGAGTCGTGCTGACCGGGTTCGGCGCGGGAGAGCTGGGCGCCGACACCGCCACCCTCGATGCCGACCTGGCCGAGCTGCTCGTGACGACCGCGGCGGCGGTCGGACCCGGCCGGGCGGTCGCGTCCGCGGTGGCCTCGTCCCTGCCTCCCGACGCGCTGAAGGGGGCCCTCACCCTCGTGCAGCCACAGGCCCTGAGTCGGGAGACCCGACGTGGGGTCGACGACGTGAAGCGGATCTGTGCCGAAACGCGGACCGCGCTCCAGGATGCCCTCGGGGTCGACGAGGTCGAGCTGATCGACCTGGCCCGGATCACCCCGGCGAAGGTCATGAGCGCGGCGGGCACCGTGTTCCTCGCCCTGATGGTGTTCGCCTTCGTCGGCAACATCGACACCGTCGGCGAGGCGCTCGGCCGGGTCGACTGGGCCGTGCTCCCGTTCCTCCTGCTGATGGTGGTCGTCGGAACGTTCGCCGGAGGGTGGGGGCTGGTGAGCGCCGTCACCCGGCCGCTCCCCTTCCTCCGGACCTCGGAGGTGATGCTGGCGCAGAGCTTCCTCAACCGCTTCACCCCCGCCAACGCCGGCGGCATGGCGCTGCGCGCCCGGTACCTCCAGAAGAACGGCGTCGAGCTGACCCAGGCGGCGACGAGCGTGGGCCTCACCAGCGCGGCGAGCGGCGCGGTGCAGGCCGTCCTGCTCGTCGCCGTATCGATCTGGGCCGGCGCCCAGGAGACGACGTCGTTCTCGCTCCCCGACGCCAGCCAGCTCGCCGTGATCGTGGTCGTGCTGGTGGTGCTGGGAGGCCTGGTGTACGTGGTCCCCGCCGGTCGACGGCTGGTGTTCGGCCGGCTCGCCGACGTGGTCGGGGACGCCTGGCGCGACCTCCGCACGCTGGCGACCCAGCCGTCGAAGGTGATCGGCCTGTTCGGGTCGGCCGCGCTCAGCAAGACGACGACGCTCGCCGCGTTCGTGGCGAGCTGCGCAGCGTCGGACATCTCGCTCGCCACGTCCCAGCTCGTGTTCCTCTACATGACCGCCAACACGGTGGCCTCCGCCGCGCCGACGCCCGGCGGGGTCGGCGCCATCGAGGCGGCCCTGATCGCCGCCCTCACCGGCGCCGGGGTCGAGCCCGCGGTCGCCGTGTCGGCCGTCGTCGTGTTCCGCCTGGCCACCTACTGGGCGCCGATCCCCCCGGCGTACGTCTCGCTCCGCCACCTCCGCGCCATCGACGCCGTGTGAGGATGAGGAGGAGGCGGCGGAGGAGGAGGCGGACGTGATCAGCCGTGGCGGAGGGCCACCGAGGCGGCCGCGGCGACGTGCCAGACGGCGTGGGCCGGCAGCGGCGAGTCCGGCCGGCAGAGCGGACCGCCGGTGCGGCCGAGCGTGTGGAGCGCCGCCCCACCGACCAGCAGCGCCTCGCCGATGACGTCGCGTCGGCGGACGCCGCGGCGCGCCGTCCGGTACAGGGCGGCGCCGACCGCGAGGGCGCCGACGACGATCTGGGCCCCGCCGGAGGTCCGGGGCCCGGCCAGCACGGCGGCCGCGGCCGTCACGCCGACCAGCGCCGGGGTCGGGGGCGTACGGCGGTCGATGGCCGTCGCGTCGTCGAGGGCCATCGCACCGAGCATCGCCAGCAGGCCGGCGTCGTGGAGGTACCGGCCGGCCACCGTGCCCGGCCCGTGGTACGCCACGCTGCCGAGGCCGGCGGCGACGGCCGTGGCGGCGACCAGCCGACCCGCCGGGTCCGGCCGGCGAGAGGCGAGCGGGGCGGCGGCGAGCACGAACGCGAGGCTCGACAGAGTGTTGGCGGGCTGGGCCACCCACCCGTCGCGGCAGCGCTCGCAGTCGGCGGCGGCGACGTGACGCCGTCGGGACGGGCCCTCCGCGCTCACCCGGGGGTCGCCTCGACGGGCCGCCCGGCCGCTGCCGGGACCGCCCGCCCGCCCGGACCGGGACCGAGCGCGGCGAGGGTCGCGTCGACGACGTCCTCGCGGCGCTCGCGCACCTCGGCGAGCTGGCCGCGGCGGTCGAGCAGGGTCCGCCACCGGACGACGCCCATCGCCAGGCTCCAGGTCCGCTCGACCAGGACGAGGGCGACCGCGCCGAGGAGCGCCGCCGCCACCACGGCGAGGACGTTGGCCAGTGGACCGGTGCGGTCGCCGGGCTCGGGGCCGACGAGCACGTCGATCGGGTAGGTGACGCCGCGCGCCAGGTCGCCGAAGGCCCCGTCCATGCGGTCCTGCCAGGCCCACACCAACCACATGGCCGGGAACGCCACCGCCGCCACGAGGAGGCGGATCGTGCCCTTCGACACCGGAGCCCTGACGGTCAGGCCGGCGAGGAGCACCAGCACCGCCGGCACCAGGTTGGCCCAGAGGCCGGCGAGGGCGAGCGGCGACAGCGCCACGGCGAGCACCGCCAGCACGACCAGGTGCCGGACGAGGCGGCGGAGCGGCGCACGCGACACGATGTCGGCGTCGTCGAGGCCCACGAACCCGAGGCGCATCCGGTAGCGGGCGACCCGGTCGACGAGGGCCTTCCGGGTCGGTGCGTCGAGGCGGCTGAGCCGCCGGGCCCGTGCCGCGGTGTCCCGCAGGAGCGGCGGCGCGCCGTCGATCGTGAGGCTCATCGTCGCCGCCTCGGTCAGGGCGAGCGCCTCCTCGGTCGAGTCGAAGTGCGGGGTCACGTCGTTCAGCGCCCGCCGGAGGCGGTCCGTGAGGTCCCTCGCCGCGGCGTGCCCGTCATCGTCGGCTCCGGGCGCGGTGACGGGGATCGGCTCGCCGTAGCTGATCAGCGCCCGTCCCCTGACCCGGACCTTGTCCTCGTAGGTGACCCCGACCGGCACGACGACCACGTCGGCGACCCCGACCGCCGCCGCCTCGATCGCGATGCGGGCGGCACCGGTACGGAGGGGCCGCATCGTCGGGTCGTCGTGGGTCGTGCCCTCGGGGAACAGGGCGACGATCGCGCCGTCGCCGAGCGCGGCGACCGCACTGGCGAACGTGCCGTCGTTGGCCCCGGCCTCGGCCCCGTCGACCCGGCGGTGCACCGGGATCACCCGGGCGAGATCGAGGAGGCGGCCGACCACGGGCACCTTCCACAGCGTCCCCTTGGCGAGGAACCGGGGCAGGACCCCGAGGTGGGCGATCAGCACGACCGGGTCGACGAAGCCGTAGAGGTGGCTGGCGGCCAGGACGACCGGACCACGGTCGGGCAGGCCGCCCTCGACCTCGACCCGACGGAAGAACGGCCGGGTCAGGAGGCGGGCCAGGGCGACGACGAGGCGGTCGCGGATCGCCTTCGGCCTCGGTCGGTGGCTGGTCTGGGCCATGCACGCCCCCTGGGTCGCGCCGACCCTAACCCGGAGTCGGTGCGCCCGAACGCGAACGGGCCCGAGCGTTCCGCCGGGGCGGAGCGCTCGGGCCCGGTTCGTGGGATCGAACGGACTCCAGGCGCGCTAGGCGTTCTGGATCTTGATCTCGATGTCGACGCCGGCGGGCAGCTCGAGGCGCTGGAGGGAGTCGACCGTCTTGGGGCTGGGCTCGAGGATGTCGAGGAGGCGCTTGTGGATGCGCATCTCGAAGTGCTCCCGGGAGTCCTTGTACTTGTGGGGCGACCGGATCACCGTGTACCGGTGCTTCTCCGTCGGGAGGGGCACCGGCCCCCGCACGGTCGCCTGGGTGCGCAGCACCGTCTCGACGATCTTGCGGGTGGACTGGTCGATGATCTCGTGGTCGTACGCCTTGAGGCGGATGCGGATCTTCTGGGAGTCGGCCATGGGTCTCGGTCCTACTTGATGATCTTGGTGACGCGACCGGCGCCGACGGTCCGGCCACCCTCACGGATCGCGAACCGGAGACCCTCATCCATCGCGATCGGCGAGATCAACTCCACCGACATCGACGTGTTGTCAC
>JAAYBP010000270.1 GCA_012730075.1 Acidimicrobiales bacterium
CGGCGTCTGGGGGCCGGCGTCGGCCAGCGCCCGGTAGAGCCCGAGGCGGTCGCCGAGGACGACCATCGAGCCGCCGAGCAGGCGTCCGACGTCGGTGACGGCCTCGCCGACGAAGGCCATCAGGGCCTCCTCGTCGACGGGGGGAGCGGCAACGGTGGTGGGAGCGGGAGCGGTGGTGGTGGTGGGAGGCATGATCGGATCTCCTTGTTCGGTCGATCGACCGATATAGTTCGCGCCGCATCTTCGCCTTGTCAATGGGCAATCGGTGTGAGACCGTTGTGCCGTCCGATCGACCGACCGAGGACGCCGTTGACCATCACCGAACCTCCGCCCCCCACCCGTGAGGCGATCGTCGAGGCCGCCCGCGCCCGCCTCCTCGCCGACGGCCACGCCCGCCTGTCGACCCGCAAGGTCGCCGACCACGCGGGTGTGCCGGTCAGCCAGCTCCACTACCACTTCGGATCCAAGCAGGGCCTGCTGCTCGCCGTGCTCGAGGCCGAGAACCGGCGGCTCCTCGACCGCCAATCCCGCATGTACTCGGCGGAGCGGCCGCTCTGGCAGCGCTACGAGCAGGCGTGCGACTTCCTGGAGGAGGACCTCGACTCCGGCTACGTCCGCGTGCTCCAGGAGATGATCGCCGAGGGCTGGGCCAACCCCGACGTGGGCGCCGCCGTGCGGGACCTGCTGCGGGGGTGGTTCTCGCTCCTGACCGACGTGGCCGCCGAGGCCGAGGCCCGGTTCGGCGCGCTCGGACCGTTCACCGCCGCCGAGGTGGCGACGCTGATCGGGACGGTGTTCGTCGGCGCCGAGGCGATGATCCTGCTCGGGTTCGACCGCGACGACCTCCCGCTGCGCTCGTCGCTCCGGCGCGTCGGGGTGCTCATCCGGAACCTCGAGGAGCGGGGAGGTGACGGCGATGCGAGCCCGACCACCTGACCTGGAGGGCACCGTCGAGCGCGACGGGGTGCGCCTCGCGTACGAGGTCGCCGGCGTCGAGCACGACCCGACGATCCTGCTCATGCCGACGTGGTCGATCATCCACTCCCGCTTCTGGAAGCTCCAGGTGCCCTACCTGTCGCGGCACCACCGCGTCGTCACCTTCGACGGGCGCGGCAGCGGGCGGTCGGACCGGCCGACCGGCGCCGCCGCCTACGCCGAGCACCATTACGCCGACGACGCCGCCGCCGTCCTCGACGCCACCGAGACCGACCGGACGGTGGTGGTCGGGTTGTCGTGCGGCGCGACGTACGGCATCCACCTCGCGGCCCGCCACCCCGACCGGGTGACGGCCCTCATCGCCATCGGCCCCTCGTGCGGGTTCGACATCACCGAGCCCCGGCTCGAGACGCAGGTGTGGGACGGCGACCTCGACGCCCACGAGGGTTGGGCCAAGTACAACCGCCGCTACTGGATCGACGGCGACTACGACGACTTCGTCCGCTTCTTCTTCGGCCAGATGTTCCCCGAGCCCCACTCGAGCAAGCCGATCGAGGACTGCGTCGGCTGGGCCCACGAGATCGATCCCTCGACGCTCGCCGACACCACCGCCGCCCGCCTCGGCGCCGACGGGGTCACCCGCGAGCCGATCGAGCCGTTGTGCCGGCAGGTTCGCTGCCCCGTCGTCGTCGTCCACGGGAACGACGACCACATCCGCATCCACGCCGTCGGCGAACGCCTCGCCGACCTCACCGGGGGGTCGCTCGTCACCGTCGAGGGCGGTGGACACGGACCCCAGAGCCGCGACCCGGTGTTCGTCAACCGGCTGATCCGCGACGTGGTCGAGCGCACGCGCGACCGGCCCCCGCCCACCCGCGCCACGTGGACCCGGGCCCTCCACCGACCGAAGCGGGCCCTGTACCTGTCGTCCGCGATCGGCCTCGGCCATGCCCGCCGCGACGTCGCCATCGCCCGCGAGCTGCGCACCCACCACCCCGACCTCGAGATCGACTGGCTGGCCCAGCACCCCGTGACGACCGTGCTGGAGGGGGCGGCCGAGCGGGTGCACCCCGCGTCGCGCTGGCTCGCCAGCGAGTCCGCCCACATCGAGGACGAGTGCGGCGAGCACGACCTGCACGCGTTCCAGGCCATCCGGCGCATGGACGAGATCCTCGTCAACAACTTCATGGTGTTCCACGACGTCGTGGAGGCGGAGCACTACGACCTGGTGATCGGCGACGAGGCATGGGAGGTCGACCACCACCTGCACGAGAACCCGGAGCTGAAGCGCTTCGCGTTCGCGTGGATGACCGACTTCGTCGGCTGGCTGCCGATGCCCGACGGCGGGCCCGACGAGGCCGCCCTCACCGCCGACTACAACGCCGAGATGGTCGAGCAGCGCGCCCGCTTCCGCCGCCTCCGCGACCGGTCGATCTTCGTCGGCGACCCCGATGACGTCGTCCCCGACCGCTTCGGGCCGGACCTGCCCTCGATCGCGGACTGGACCCGGGACGAGTTCGACTTCGCCGGCTACGTCACCGGGTTCGATCCGATCCACGACCGCGACGAGCTGCGCGACCGGCTCGGGTACCGGCCCGACGAGCGGGTCTGCGTCGTCACCGTCGGCGGTTCCGCGGTCGGGCTCCCGCTGCTGCGGCGGATCCTCGACGCCGTGCCCGCGATCCGGCGGCGGGTCGACGGCCTGCGGTTCCTCGTCGTGACCGGGCCCCGCATCGACCCCCGATCCCTGCCCCGGCGGCGCGGCGTGACCCTGCGGCCGTACGTGCCCGATCTCCACCTCCACCTCGCCGCCTGCGACGTCGCGGTCGTCCAGGGCGGGCTCACCACCTGCATGGAGCTCACCGCCAACCGCCGGCCGTTCGTGTACGTCCCGCTCCGCCACCACTTCGAGCAGAACGTCCACGTCCGCCACCGCCTCGACCGTCACCGCGCCGGCCACTGCCTCCCCTACGACGAGCTGGACGACGAGCGGCTGGCCAAGGCGATCGCCGACCAGCTCGGCCGCGACGTCGACTACCTCCCCGTCGCCACCGACGGCGCCGCCCGCGCCGCCCGCCTCCTGGCCGAGCTCGTCTAGGCGGCGGATTCGCCTCGGCGGGGCGGGCCCGGCGCGACGTCGCGAACGCCACCTGATGGGTCCCCTACCCGACCCTGGTCACCAGCTCGGTCGACACGGCTACGCTCCGCAGCGTTCGTCGGGCGGCCCGGGGGGCCGAAGACCGGGAGGTGCACGAGTCGGCATGGCCGAGGACACCATCAACATCCGCAGTTCGGAGCTGTCCGACCCGATGCCGGACCCCACCGGTCCCACGCAGCCGGGAGACCTCAACGACGCGCTGATCGCCACCGACGTGTGGACCGATCAGATGGTCGCCGACGCCGGCATACCCATCGTCGACATTCCCATGGTGTCGGTGGGCGGGGGCATCGGGAGCTTCGAGCTGGTCGACCACCTGCGCATCGCGGGGATGTCGACCAACCAGCTCCGGGTGCTCTCCAACCTCGACGTGCCGTGGCAGACCTACGAGTACCTCACGAAGGTCTCGCAGGTGCCCCGGAAGGAGCGGCTCCGCTCCGACTCGCAGTCGATGCCCGACAACATCTGGGGCTTTCCCAGCTTCGCCTTCCGCGAGGCTTGGACCGACAAGACCCTCGACCCGATCTGGAACGTCTGCACCGAGCCGATCCTCCGCGACTACTACACGCCGCGCGCCGGTCACGTCTTCGAGACCATGGAGCGTGAGGCGCACCGCATCAGCTACTTCGACATGTGCGTCAAGGGCCAGGTGCGGATGGTGCGGCGTCGCTACGGCGGTGGGTACTTCACGATCCTCACCCCACCCCAGGGCGCGGCGGCCACCAAGCGCATCGCGTACCGCTCCACGTACGTGCACATCTCGGTCGGCTACCCGGGCGTGAAGTTCCTGCCCGACCTCCAGGCCTACCGGACCGCCTACGACGACTACGTCCGGGTGGTCAACGCCTACGAACCCCACGAGCACGTGTACGAGGAGCTCAAGCGCAAGCCCGGACTGGTCATGATCCGCGGCGGCGGCATCGTCGCCTCCCG
>JAAYBP010000271.1 GCA_012730075.1 Acidimicrobiales bacterium
CACGAGGTGCCTGGAGGCCGAGCCGATAGGCGAGGCCGACCCAGCAAGCACGGCACCGCAAGTTCCGAGCGCAGCGAGGAATCCGTCTAGCGACGACGCTCGCTTTCCGCTAACGCTCCTGGCACCTCGTGAGGTTCGGCGACGGCGCCGAGGCGGCGGAGGTCGCCCGCGAGCTTCTCGGTGCGGTCGCGGTGCGCGGGGATGACGAGGCCGTAGAGGCGCAGCAGCAGCTCGGGGCCCGATCCGTCGAAGGTCTGCTCGATCCGCGTCCCTCCCCCCTCGGCCTCGCGGAGGCGGATCGTCCACGTCGTGCGGTCGGGGTAGAAGCGGCTCGGAACCGTGCGCCACGTCAGCTCCCACGGGTCGGCCGACACGACCTCGCACACCCGACCCCAGCGGAACACGCCCGCCACGTTGCGGCCCCGGAACCGGGTCCCGGGGCGCGCCTCGGACGCCCCGTCGAGCCACACCGCAGTGCGGCACTCGTGGCTCCACTCGCCCACCCGGGTGACGTCACGGACGACGTCCCAGACGGCGTCGGGAGGCGCGTCGACCTCCACCTCGACCCGCCCGGAGGTCTGGACCCTTCGCGCCGGTCGGGTCGATGCGTCCCAACAGGCGGCCGCCCGGCGGCGGTAGCGCCGGGCGAAGCCGTGCAGGAGCACGAAGCGCGGGACCGCCGGGACCGATCGCGTGACGACGTCGCGCCGCTCGACGTCGAGGTCGTCGAGCAACCAGTGGCCTTCGTACCCGAGCTCGACGAACGACTTGGGCTTCACGAAGTGCTCGTGGTCGATCCCTGAGAGCTCGCCATCGGTGAGCGTCGCCGCCACGACCGGCATCATCTCGTCCTCCTCCTGGCGGAGGTGGGGCAGGAGGACCGCCTCGAGGGCGTCGACGGCGGCGAGCAGGCGCATCCGTTCTCCTCCGGCGTCCCCGCCGCGGAACGCGACCGCGGCGGCCTCGACCTCCTCGATCGCGGGCCCGACCCCGCGGTGCTGGGCGTCCATCGCGTCGATCAACGGGCCGGCCGCCGCGTTCCGCTCCCGGACGGCCGGGTACAGGCCGACGTCCTCCCCGTGGTGGTGGGCGTGGAGGAAGGACATGAGCCAAGAGACCTGCTCGGCGACGGCCTCCCGTTGCGCGCGGGGCGGCGGGGCCTCCGCGGCGAGCACGACCCGGGCCCGGCGGAGGTCGCGCCGCAGGGCGTCGTGGACGATCCCCATCATGCGGGTGTCGGCCGGGGCTTCGGTACGGGTGGCGGCCATGGGCCCCTCCCCTGGTTCAGTCGGGTGGGATGGTGGCGTCGACGAGGGCGGCGAGCCAGGCGGCGTACCGCTCGACGCTCCAATCCGACTCCTCGACGAGCAGCAGGTAGACCTCGGGGCTGAGCAACGCCCACAGGCCGTCGCGCACGGTCGCGTCGGGGGGCCGGCCCATCACGAGCGCGGCCCCGGCATCGACGTCTCGCCGTTGGCGCTCCCGGGTGGCGTGCAGGGTCGCGGCGATGGTCTCGTCGGTCGGCGCGGCCTCGCGCAGGACCCGGGCGAACGCGGCGGTCCGGACCTGGATGTCGACGACCATGCGCACCGCGGCGGCGATCCGATCGGCGCGGTCCCCGGAGCCGAGCGCCGCGAACTCGGGCCGCTCGGCCACCGCGACCGGCTGATCGTCGCCGACGACGGCGACGTCGATCGCCCGTTGCAGGAGGTCGGCCTTCGACGCGAAGTGGGTGTAGATCGTCTCGGTGGCGACGCCCGCCTCCCGCGCGATGTCGCGCATGCCGGTCGCGGCCCAGCCCCGGGTGGTGAACAGCGTCGTCGCCGCCGTCAGCAGCGCCTCGCGGGTCTCGCGGGCCTGCTGCTCACGCC
>JAAYBP010000272.1 GCA_012730075.1 Acidimicrobiales bacterium
GCCTTCTTGGTGGCCTTCTTGCCCACGGCCTTGGTCGCCTGCTTCGCGGCCTTCTTCTCCGCCTTCTTCACCGCACGGGTGCGCGCCGACACCGCCGGGGCCTCGCCCGCCTTCTTCGCCTTGCGCAGGCGGCGCAGCACCGGGAAGCCCCACAGGAGGGTCGACAGCGCCCAGCGGCCGGGCTTCTCGAGCCCGCCCCGCTTGGCCGACACCAGCGCCGCGCCGGCCTCGACCACGTGCAGGCCCGCCGTCCCGGCGAGCAAGCCCGAGAAGGCCTCCCGCGGCACCGAGTCCCCGAAGACGCTCTGCCAGCGCTCCCACGCGGCGTCGCTCACGGTCACCGCGGTGGCGGTGCCGACACCGGTGAGTACGAACGTTCTCCACAGCAGGCTCGGACGTCGTGAGGTGCTCATGGGCGATCACCCTAACGAGCACCGGTGCCGCGCCGCGTGGACCCGTGGGGCGCGGGCCGGATTCCACCCCCCGGGCAAAGCTGCCCGAAAAGGTTGACCCACGTTCAGTCTTCGGGTAGCGATTACGGGGTCCGTCGTGCTGGAGGCGGCGTCCTAGCGAGGGGGAACCGATGAAGAGACTGGCGTGGGCCGTGCCGCTGTTCGCGGCCCTGGCGTTGGTGGGGGCGGCATGCGACCCCCAGCCGCCGGGTGGCGGAGGCGGCCCGACCAACACGAAGCCGACCGCAGTGGCGATGGCGAGCACCACCTCGGGCAACGTGCCCCTGTCGGTGGCGTTCAACGCGTCGGGGTCCGTCGACCCCGACGGAACGATCGTCAGCTACTCGTGGGACTTCGGCAACGGAACCAGCGGGAGCGGCGTCACCGCGACCGCGAACTACACGACTCCGGGCGTGTACACCGCGGTGCTCACCGTCACCGACGACGACGGGGCGACCGACACCGACTCCATCACGATCACCGCGATCGGTGACGGGGACGGCGACGGGTTCTTCCCGCCGGACGACTGCAACGACAACGACCCGAACGTCTACCCGGGCGCTCCGGACGAGGCCGGTGACGGCATCGACCAGAACTGCGACGGCATCGACGGCACCCTGGACGCGATCTTCGTGAAGTCCTCCGGCGGCGCCGACAACAGCACCTGCGGCACGGTCAGCTCGCCCTGCGCGTCGATCAACCAGGGCCAGGTGCGTGCGGTGGCCACCGGCAAGACCGACGTCTACGTCGCCGGCGGCACCTACCCGAAGTTCAACGTCGTCGAGGGCCTGCAGATCGTGGGCGGCTACGGCCAGAACTGGCAGCGTGGCCTGAACGCGACGGCACCCACGGTGTCGAACGTGAACGCGTCCTTCGATGCGCTCACCAACGGCCCGGTGGCGATGATCGCCGACGGGATCGACTCGCCGACCCGTGTCGCCGACCTGAAGCTCAACGGCGGCACCGCGGGCGTGGGCCAGACCAGCTACACGGCGTTCGTCCGCAACTCGACCGACGCCCTCGTGCTCGACTCGCTGCAGATCGTCGGCGGCACCGGCGGTCCCGGTGCGAACGGCGCGCCCGGCACGTCCGGGTGGAGCCAGCCGGCCGGCAACGGTGCCCCCGGCGGCAACGGCTTCGAGCCCGGCGGCTGCAACACCTCCGACGCGGGCGCGGGTGGCGCCGGCGGCGTCGGCGCCAACAACGGCGGTGCCGGCGGAAAGGGCGGCCCGATCGACGGCAGCTGCGTCTGGCCCGGCATCTGCACGAGCTGCGACGCGAAGCCCGGCTCGCCCGGCGCCAAGGGCCTCGGCCCGGCCGGCGGCAACGGTGGTGCGGGTGGCTCGGCGGGAACCAGCGGCCTGCCCGGCATCTGCAACCTGCAGGGTGACGTCGGCCAGTACGGCCAGCCCGGCCTCAACGGTGCGAACGGCTCGCCCGGTGCACCCGGCGCAGGTGGCGGACCCGGCCAGGCCGGCGGGACCGGCGGCCTCGGCACGCACGGCTCCGGCGGTGGCGGCGGCGGTGGCGGCGGCGGCGCCGACTGCGGTGTCGACGACGCAGGCGCCGGTGGCGGCGGCGGTGGTGCGGGCGGCGCCCGGGCCACCGGTGGCGGCCAGGGCGGCCAGCCCGGTCAGCCCTCGATCGCCCTCCGTCTCCAGAACGCCTCCCCGACCCTGATCGGCATCCAGATCGAGCTGGGCGTCGGCGGCAAGGGTGGCAACGGCGGCGCCGGTGCTCCCGGCCAGCCCGGCGGCCAGGGCGGCAACGGCGGTGCGCCCCACCAGCGCGGCGGTGGCGGCGGCAAGGGCGGCAACGGCGGCACCGGTGGTGCTTCCGGCGCCGGCGGTGGCGGCGGTGGCGGTGCGGCCATCGGCCTGTCCCGCACGGCGTCCAGCAACCCGGCCGGCACGCCCGTGACCTTCTCGGGTGGCCAGGGCGGCGCAGGTGGCACCGGTGGCAACAACGGTGCGACCGGACTGGTCCAGAACAGCGTCGTCAACGGCTGACGACCCTTCGAGGGAGGACGCGGTGGGGCCCCACGGGGCCCCACCGTCGCGTCCGGGCACGGGTCGGCACGGTGCCGGCCGTGCGACGGGCGTGCGCGGAGCCGCGTCGTCGGCGGCTCCGGCGGATACCTTCATCGCCCATGACCGCACCCGGACCCACCCAGCAGGACCTCCCCCTCGACGGCAAGGCCGCGCTCGTGACGGGCGGTGGCAGCGGCATCGGCCTCGAGACGGCCAGGGTGCTGCGGGCCGACGGGGCGACCGTCACGATCTGCGGTCGCACCGAGGAGCGGCTGCGCGAGGCGGCGGAGGAGGTGAACGGCGACGGGTCGGGGCGCCCCGACCTGCGCTGGTGCGTCGCGGACGCCCGCGACGAGGCGGCGGTCGAGGCCGCGGTCGCGGCGGCGTCGGAGCCGCTCGGCGGCCTGCACCTCGCGGTCGCGTCCGCGGGCCGGGGCGGGCTCGGCCCGATCATCGCGACCCCGCTGGAGGAGTGGGAGGACATCCTCGCCACGAACCTCACCGGCACCTTCCTGCTCTTCAAGCACGCCGGCGCCGCGATCGCCCGCAGCGGCGGCGGCTCGATGGTCGCGATCTCCTCGATCGCCGCGGCGGTCACGCACCCGTTCATGGGCCCCTACTGCGTGTCCAAGGCCGGCATCGACATGCTCGTCCGCCAGACCGCGGACGAGCTCGGCCGGGCCGGCGTGCGGGTCAACTCCGTGCGGCCCGGCATCGTCGCCACCGACCTCGTCTCGATGATCATGGACGACGAGCACGTGATGGCGAGCTACCTCGAGAACATGCCCATCTCGCGCTCGGGTGAGGTGGGCGACGTCGCCGCCGCGGTGCGCTACCTGCTCGGACCCGAGTCGAGCTGGGTGACCGGCACCTCGCTGAGCGTCGACGGCGGCCACCACCTGCGTCGTGGCCCCGACTTCGAGCCCGCGGCGCGGCTGTTCTTCGGCGACGAGGCGGTCGACGCGGCCCCGCGCGGGTAGTCCCGCACCGGGATGTCACAGTTGGGGCGCGCCTGACGTCGGTCCAGTGGACCCCTCGATCGGGGGCCTTCACCACAGGAGGTGGTCGACATGGCCCGACCGGACCGCAGCATCGCACCCCCCGAACCCGGTGCGACCCCGACGAACGGCACCCACCCGGCCGACCCGACCGGCGGGCACCCGCCCGGTGAGGTCGATGTCGCGGTGGTCGGCGCCGGGCTCGCCGGGTTGACCGCCGCCGCCGTCGCCGCACGGGCGGGCGTACGGGTCGCGGTCCTCGACTCCCGGCGCCCCGGCGGGCGGGCGGCGACCACGGTCGTCGACCCCGGCGTCGTGTTCAACGCCGGGCCCCGCGCCCTGTACCGGGCCGGCGCGGCGTGGCGGGTGCTCACCTCCCTCGGCATCGCACCCCGGGGCGAGGTCCCGCCGACCGAGGGCCACGCCGTGCGCGACGGCGA
>JAAYBP010000273.1 GCA_012730075.1 Acidimicrobiales bacterium
AAGCGGGGCTGGCCGCTCGAGCGCATCTACGACGACGCGATCGTGCGGTCGATGCTCCTGCAGGACTACCAGTCGAAGCAGTTCGCGCTGACCGCCGAGGACGTCCGGCAGGCCGCCGACCTCGCGGTGCGCGCCTTCGGGCCCGGAGCCGACGCCACCGTCTCCGACCGGCCGCACCTGATCAACCTGCCGGTCGATGGCGCCCGGGTCGAGGCGGCGAAGCGGGTCCTCGAGTCGCTGTCGGTGGTCGGCATCCACGAGCGCATGCCCGAGGTGCTCGACGAGCTCGGCACCCGGTACGGCTGGCGCTTCCCGGTCGAGCGCCACATCCGTCACGGATCGAGCGCGTCGGACGGGCCGGCCCCGCCCGCGCTGCGCGCCCGCATCGAGCGCGACAACCCGGCGGACGTGGAGCTGTACGGGTGGGCGCTCGACCGGTGGGAGCGCCGACACCGCTGACCGTCGGGCCGGCCGACCCCGACGGCGCGACCCTGACCGCGCGATCCCGACCGCGCCCCGCCGCCTCCCTCGCGCGACGCCGGTGGCGTCACGCGGGGGAGGCGGCGGAGCGGCTCAGGCCGCCGAGGAGTAGGTCGAGTAGAGGGGGTCGACGGCGACCCGGGCCAGCTCGTCGTTCACCTCTGCGATCTCCACGTCGAGGCGGACGACGTCGCGGCCGGCCCGGATCGCCTGCTCGCGCTGGTCGACGAGGTCGATCAGGCGTAGCTCGAGGCCCGACGCGTGGTACTCGGCGCACACCGGGGCCTGGGTCCAGGGGGTGGGCTCGGGCTGGTGGCGGCGGAACGGCAACACGGTCGGGCTCCGATCGGACGGTGGGGGCCGGCGGTCGGTGGCGCCCTGTCTACGTCACCCGTGTTGCGAACCGGCTCCGACCGGGTTGCACTTCGGTTCCACTTTCGTGAACACCCGTGCACTCTCGCCGGGCGTCCCCCGTAGTGGCGCGCCGTTCCCGCCCCCGGCGGCGGGATCCACGCGCCGGTTCATGTAGGGCGCGGCGGACCCCTTCGTAGTGGCGCCAGTTCGGGGGAGGCGGAACCCCGTGGAGGCGGTGGTGTGTCAGGAGGCGGGTTCGGGGACGGCGCGGACGATCGTGGCGACCATCCGGTAGGCCGCCTCGGCCGGGCCCAGCTCATCGTCGCGGAGCAGGTTGGCCATGATCCGCAGCACCCACTCCATCAGCGTGCGCGACTGCATCCCGACGCGGGTGAGCTCCCGCATCGCCGCCGGGTTGCCGATGATGGTGCTGAACAGCCGGGCCACCCGGAAGTAGAGCCCGTACCGCTCGGCGATGATCGCCGGGTACCGCTGGAGGGCCATGCCGTCGCCGGTGCCGATCGCCTCGTCGAGCAGCCCGGCGACGATGCGCCCAGTCTCGTACGCGTAGTCGATGCCCTCGCCGTTGAACGGGTTGACCGAGCCGGCGGCGTCGCCGACCGCGACCCACGTCGGGCCGATCTTCGGGTTGACCGACTGGGCCATCGGGATGCGTCCGCCGGTCGGCGCCTGGGTGGGGGAGGAGGGGTCGATCCCCCAGTACGACGGCGCGGTCGCCGCGAACTCCTCCATCAGATGGCTGGTGTTGACCTCGCGGTAGCCCTTGAACGTCGACAGCAGCCCGATGCCGACGTTGATCGTCCCGTCGCCGACCGGGAAGATCCAGCCGTAGCCCGGGAGCGAACGGCCCTGGCGGTCGCGGACGTCGAGGGCGGACTCGATCCACGGGTCGTCGTGGCGCGGGCTCTCGAAGTAGGTGCGGATCGCGATGCCCATCGGGTAGCTGCGGTTGCGGGCGGTGCCGAGCGCCCGACCGAAGCGTGAGTTCGCCCCGTCGGCGACCACGACGTAGCGGGCGTGCACCTCGCGCTCGACGCCGTCCTGACGGACCACCGCGCCGGTGACGAGCCCGTCGCGCTGGATCGGGCGGACCGCCTCGGTGCCGGTGTGCAGGGTGGCGCCCAGCTCGACGGCACGGTCGGCGACGGCGGCGTCGAGGTCGCGACGGCGCACGACGTAGCCGTGCGAGGGGTACTCGGGGTGCTCGGGCCACTCGAGCTCGAGGGTGACGCCGTGGGCGACGGCGCGCAGCCCGTCGTAGCGGTGGTGGCCCTCGAGGACCGGGGTCAGCCCCATGTCGTCGAGCTGCCGGACCGCCCGGGGGGTGAGGCCGTCGCCACAGGTCTTGTCCCGCGGGAACGTCTTCTTCTCGACGACGACGACGTGGCGGCCGGCCTTGGCCAGCCAGTGGGCGGTGGCCGCCCCCGCGGGCCCGCCGCCCACGACGAGCACGTCGGCGCGCTCGACGTCAGCGATCGGGGAGGTCACCGGCGCAGTCTGCGGCCCGGCCGTCCCTCCCGCCAACCGCGCCTCGGCGCGGCCGTCGGGATCCGGGCCCGACGGCCCGGCCGGCGGGTGGGCTCAGCCCTCGCCCGCCGCCTGGGCGATGCGGTCGGGGTCGGGCTCGGTGGTGCCGTAGACGAGGTCGCCCGCCTCGGCGTTGGTGATCGCCAGCTCGGCCCACTCGTGGTACAGCGCCTGGAGCTCGGGCGTGGCGGGCGGCGCCCCGGCGAGCGACTCGCGGACGTAGCGGGAGACGGCGGCCAGCTCGTCGGCCGTCAGCGCCCCGAAGGCGGGCATCGGGCCCGAGTGGGTGTCGACGTTGTGGGCGCCGCCCTCGCGCTCGGGGTCGCCGTAGTCGGAGCCACCGACCGTGCCGGTC
>JAAYBP010000031.1 GCA_012730075.1 Acidimicrobiales bacterium
CGGTTCGAGCAGCGGGGCGGGGTGAAGGTGTCGCGGCCGGCGGCGAGGATCAGGGTCGGCACGTCGATCGACCGGAGGTGGTCGGCCGCCGAGTGACGGCGCATCGAGCCGATCAGCCGCACCATCACCGCCATGTCGGTGGCGGCGATGTGCCGGAGGTACGGCGCCAGGTCCTCGGGCCGGGTGCGGGGGCCGGTGGCGCGGGCGAGCCGCGCCGCGAACGCTCCGAAGGACGTGAGGCGGGCGGGCTGCATCGCCAGGCGGGTGACCGGCGCCGGGGTGGCGGTGACCGCGAGCTGGGCGAACGGGAACAGGGCGTCGGCTACGGGCACGCCGAAGAACGTGCGCAGCGGGTTCTCGTAGCTGCCGGCGACCAGCGCCAGCCCCGCGACCCGGTCGCGGTGGCCCCGGTGCACCTCGAGGGCGATCTGCACGCCCATCGAGTGGCCCATCAGCACCGCGTCGCCGACGTCGGCGGCGTCCATCACCGCGGTGACGTCCCCGGCCAGGCGGGCCATCGAGATGTCGTCCGCGCGCAGCCCGGTGCCGTTGCGGCCCGGTGGCCGGGGGAGGCCCGACGCGCCGTGGCCCCGGGCGTCGAGCACCACGACGTCATGACCCCGTTCGGTGAGGGCGGGCGCGATGTGCGCCCAGTAGGCGTCGCTGCACGACCATCCGCTGATGGTGACGACCGGGCGTCGCCGGGGGGAACCGGCCGCGGCGGGGAGGCGGGTCCAGGCGAGGGGGGTGCCGTCGTCGGCGGTGGCGCGCTGGGGCTTGGGGAAGATGGCGTAGGCCGAGTCGGCTCCCGGGGCGGGCGCGACGGGCTCGGAGGGGGCGGCCATCCGGCGCAACCTAGCGGCGCCCGCCGTCCTCCCCTCGGGGCCGCGCGGGTGCCGCTCGTGAGGGCCGTGCGCCGTGTACCGGGAGGGCCGTCCGGCGGGGATCGTGAGGGCCGTGCGCCGTGGATCGGGAGGGCCGTGCGCCGTGGATCGGGAGGGCCGTCCGGCGGGGATCGGGAGGCCGCCCTTGCGTTTCCCGCCCGGAGCGGTCAAGATCACACTGCTGTAATTACAAATGTGCTATCGGGCCGCTCGGCGGCCGGGGCTCGGAGGGTCGCCATGCACATCTCCAGCGACAACGACGATCACCCGGGTTGGCAGGACTTCGCCAACTGCCTCGGAGTCGATCCCGACCTCTTCTTCCCGGAGCGGGGGGCGTCGACGCGCGAGGCCAAGGAGGTCTGCCGTGGCTGCGTCGTGCGCGAGGACTGCCTCGAGTACGCCCTCGACAACGGCGAGAAGTTCGGCATCTGGGGCGGCATGAGCGAGCGCGAGCGTCGTCGCCTACGGCGCCAGCGGGCCCTCGCCCGCCGCTCCTCCGACGCCACCATCGCCGGCGCCTGACCAAACCACACGAGGTGCCAGGAGGCCGAGCCGACAGGCGAGGCCGACCCAGCAAGCACGGCACCGCAAGTTCCGAGCGCAGCGAGGAATCCGTCTAGCGACGACGCTCGCCTTCCGCTAACGCTCCAGGC
>JAAYBP010000274.1 GCA_012730075.1 Acidimicrobiales bacterium
GCCCGGCGACGGCGAACACGAGGTAGCGGGGCAGCTCGGCGGCGACCGGCGCGAGGTGGCGGACGGCGAGGCCGGCGACGGTCGCCCCGCCGATCGCCAGCGGGGCCTGGAGCCGGCGGACCGACCCCGCGAGGGCCAGGCCGGTCCCGGCGACGACGGCGACGACGGTGCGGGCGGGGTCGACGTCGGCGATCGCCAGCAGCGCGGTGGGACCGACCAGGGCGACCAGGCCGGCGCCGTAGCGGGCCCACGACGTCCACGACGCCCGCCCGCGGCCGAGCACGATGCCCACGCCGAGCAGCCACAGCGCCAACGGCACCGTGTAGGCCTCGACGACGTCGACGTCCGCCCCGGCCAGGCGCAGCCACACCACCACGACGCCGAGCGCGGCGGCCACGAACGCGAGCGGCCGTCGGCTCGGGCGGGTCGCGGCGACCCCGGCCCACACCGCGGCGATCAGCACGACCAGGCTCAGCCCGTCGAGCGACTGCACGAGCGTCGCGGCCGACAGCAGGCCCACGCCCGCCACGACGTCGACCGCCGTCGCCGACAGGGAGGCCGCGCCGTCGGGCCCCGCGTCGGGCTCGGCGGAACCCGGCACGGGGATGCCCTCGACGAGCGCCGCGGCCGAGCCGACGAGCGCCGCCGCGCCGGCCACCACCACGGCGACCGTCGAGCCGGGGCTCTCGGCGATCCACGCCTCCAGGCCGGCGGCCACCACGACCGAGGACCCGGCCGCGCCGACCCACAGCGGAGCCGCCTCCACGCGCTGGCGTAGGGTCAGCCCGGCCAGGCCGACGACGAGGGCGGTCACCACGGCGATCGTTCCGACGGCCAGCGGGGTCGAGCCCATCGCCAGGACGACCGCCAGGCCCCCGAGGGCGGCGGCGGTCGCCACCAGCACGCCGTCGCGGAGGTCGTAGCCGACGAGGGCGGCGGCACCGACCGCGAGGGCGAGCACGCCGACCGCGGCGGCCCCGACGCCCAGGCCGAGGGCGAACGGCAGCACCACGACCACGCCGACCGCGACGGACGCGGCGGCCGACGACCACCAGCGCCGACCGGCGACGGCGGCGGCCGCGACGATCAGGGCGACGCCGGCGAGCTGGACGATCGACGCCCAGCCGGGGACGTCGATCGCCGAGTCGGCTCCGGCCAGCCAGTCGGCGAGCGCCACGTCGGCGCCGACACCGGGCGCATCGACCGCCCGGGCGATCAGCCCGACCACCACCGCGAGCACGACGACCACCGGCACGACCGCGAGCGCCGCCCCCACCACCGAGGCGGCGGACCGCACCGCACCCCAGGGCGCGGGGTCGGCCTCGCCGTCGAACCGCTCCAGGAGCGCGGCGCCGAGGGCCGCCGCGCCGGCGGCGACGATCACGGCGGCCACCCACGCGGGGAGGCCGTGACCGGCGGCGCCGACGCCGAACGCCGTGACCAGGGCGAGCACCCCGCCGGCGCCGGCCAGCGCCACGCTGTCGCGCCGCCAGGCGCCGAACCGGGCCCCGACGAGGGCCACCGCGGCGAGCCCGACCAGCAGGGCGACGGTCGGCGCCCGCTCGGTCGAGGTCGTCACCGAGCGGGACGACAACGAGGCGACGTCGGCCGCCCAGACCGACACGGCCCAGGCCCCGCCGAGGAACCAGGACGCCACTCCCCCGACGGCGATCGCCGAGCGCACCGGCCCCCCCACCGTGCCCGACGCGACCCGGAGGACGAGGGCGGCAATCGCGGCCTGGGCGACCAGCACCGCCGGCACCCGCAGGCCGGCCCCGTGGCCGACCACCGCCATCACCGCGGGGAGGAAGGCGACGAGCGCGCCGGCGGCGACGGCGCCGGGACGACGGCGGGCGGTGCCGGCGGCGACCAGGCCGGCGGCGAGACCGACCAGGACGGCCA
>JAAYBP010000275.1 GCA_012730075.1 Acidimicrobiales bacterium
ACGCCGGGGCGGTCCGAGGCGAGCTCGGCGACGAGCAGGTCGACGACCGGCCGGAGGTCCGTCGCGCCGGATGCCCCGGAGGGCACGACCGCGCGCTGGCGCTCGTAGCTCGCACCCCCGTCGACGATGCCGGCGACCCGGCCCAGCTCGTCGGGGCACCCGAGCCGCTCCGCGACCGGCTTCATCTCCTCGAGCAGCTCGGTGATCGCGGCGCGGAGCGGCTGGAGCCGGCCGTGCTCGTCGACGATCACCTCGGCGTCGAGTCCGTGGCGACCGGCCCGCCACTTGTTCTGGCGCAGGATCCAGTCGTGGTGCCGGGGCAGGGTGAACCCCCGGTCGACCATGGTGTCGAGGTGGCTGACCAGGCACTGGGCCAGGGCGGCGACGGCGGCGACCTCGGAGAGGGTCGGGATGCCGTCGCACATGCGCAGCTCGACGGTCCCGAAGTCGGGGTGGGGCCGGATGTCCCACCAGACCTCGCGGATCGTGCTGATCGCGTCGGACGAGACCAGCGTCTCCATCAGCCGCTCGAAGTCGTCCCACGTCTCCAGCGGGGCGGGGAGCCCGGCGGTCGGCAGGCCCTCGAACACCTTGCTCCGCGACGACGCGAGGCCGGTGTCGACCCCGGCCCAGTAGGGGCTCGACGCGCTCAGCGCGAGGAAGTGCGGGATGTAGCCGGCGAGGGCCCCGGCGATGGCGACCACCTTCTCCGGCGACCGGATGCCGACGTGAACGTGGACCCCGAAGATCTGGAGCCGCCGGGCCATCCACTGCATCTCCTCGACCAGCCGGGCGTACCGGGGGTTGGGGCTGATCACCTGGTCCTGCCAGTCGGAGAAGGGGTGGGTACCCGAGCACATCAGGTCGAGACCCCGCCGGTCCGCGGCGGCGGTCACCTCGTCGAGGGTCCCCTGTAGGTCGCGCCGCGCCTCGGCGACGTCGGTGCACACGCCGGTGACGATCTCGATGGTGCACTCGAACAGCTCGTGCTTGGCCTTCGGGTGCTCCCCGCCCGGGTGCCCGGCGCCCAGCTCACCGAGGACGTCGGTGGCGGCCGACGCCAGCCCCCCGGTGCTGCGCTCGACGATCTCGAGCTCGACCTCGACCCCGAGCGACGGCCCGGGCGAGCTGTTGAAGTCGATGTGCACCCGGGCCTCCTACCGTCCCCCTCCGCTCCTGTCAATCATCGTGGGTGCGGAGCACCCGCGGGAGGGGGCGTCGGTCGGTCAGGTCACGGTCAGCTCGAACGAGGTGGAGGCACCGGCGTCCACGCCTGGCCCGGTCCCCGGCAACGCCACCTTCACGGTGCGCTTCCCGGGCTCGACTCCGCCGCCGACGGTGATCAGGGCGCGCACCTCGTGGTCGCTCACCCGAGCGGTCAAGGTGACCGCGACGTCGTCCCCGAAGTCGAGCGTCACCCCCGGCAGCAGGTTGGCCCCGGTGACGATCACGACCGTCGGGGCCCCGCGGGCCACCGACGTCGGCGTCCGGCCCGTTACCCGCGGTACCGGCACCGACTGCACGAAGAGGTCGAAGCAGCAGGTGTCGTCGGGCACGAGCGACGGGTGGTTGGTCCGGAACACGACGTAGCGGCCGTCGGCCGAGATCGTGGCCGGACCCGCGCCGGCCGGCGGCTGGCCGTCGGGGCTGCCCGACGCGTTCGTCGCGGCGCACGCGACCCGGCCCGAGTCCCCGTCGCGGAGCGCGACGCGGCACGGGCCCGGGAGGACGTTGCCGGCCGCCGCGTTCTGCACGAAGGCGACCCAGCGGCCGTCGTCGGAGATCGACGGGCTGGACGGCGTCGAGGCGATCTCCTGTTCGCCGGCGGCGGTGAGGTTCACCCGGGTGGTCGTCCCCGCGGTGAGGTCGCGCCGGAACACGTCGCGCACTCCGTTGGTGTCGCCCGCCACGAGGTTGGTCGCGGCGGACGAGAAGACGACGTAGCGGCCGTTCGACGACATCTCGGCCGGGTCGGACGAGCCGCTCGCGCCGTTCCCCTGCCCGCCGCCGGTCGCCACGCTGGCGCGCGCGACCGTGCCGGTCACGCGGTCGTAGCGGAAGACGTCCCAGGTTCCGTTGGTGTCCCCGGCGACGAGGTTGGCCGAGGCGGCGCGGAACAGCACGTAGCGACCGTCGCCGCTGACGGCGTCGACGATCCCGCCCGACGAGACCCCGTCGGTCGTCGGGACCCACACGGTGCCGCCCTGTCGGTCACGCAGGTAGACGTGGGTGCCGCCGATCCCCTCCACGATCGTGCCGGCGTAGGACGTGTAGGCGACGTAGCGACCGTCGCCGCTGATCACCGGCTTGGAGACGAACCCCGCGGGGTTGCCGAACCGGTCGACGCTGACCACCTCGGTGGTGCCGGTGATCCGGTCCCGCACGTAGACCTGCGTCGTCCCCACCGGCACGCCCGGCGCCAGCGGCCCCCAGCCGACGAATGCGACCCAGCGGCCGTCGGCCGAGATCGACGGGCTGGTGTTGCCGAACGGGGTGGTCGGCGACTGGGCGCCGGTCGAGGTGACGCTCACCCGCTCGACCGCGCCGGTGCGGTTGTCGCGGACGAAGACGTCGCTCGTGCCGTTGGTGTCGTCCGGCACCAGGTTGGTCGCCGTGCTCTGGAAGGCGACGTAGCGGCCGTCGCCGCTCACGGCGAAGGAGGAGCCGACGTCCGCGTCCGCCTGGGCACCGGTCGAGGAGACCGACACCCGGGCGACGTAGATCCGGTCGCACGCGCCGAGCGCCAGCACCAGCAGTGCGATGACCACCACCCCGGGACCGCGCGATCGGATCGGGCGAGCCCTCCCGCCCGATGCCTCGTCGCCCCACGCGTCCATCCCCGTTCGCGTGCGCATGGTCGCCCCTCCCACGTCGACGGCGTCCGCGGTCGACGTTGGCCGCGATCACGGCGCGACGCAATGGTCCGCGCCGCGATCTGCCGGTGTACTGCCGGTGAGTCGTGGGTTCCCCCGCCTCCGGTCGGTCGTCCCGGGTTCCTCGGCGCCCTGCGATCACGGGCCGAGGGGCGGAATCAGTCGAAGAGGCCGGCCGGGGGGACGGTGCCCGGTGGGGGCGGTGGCGCGACCAGGCCGAGGTGGGCCCAGGCGGCGGGGGTGGCGACGCGTCCACGGGGGGTGCGCATCAGCAGGCCCTCGCGGATGAGGAACGGCTCGTGCACGTCCTCGACGGTCTCGGTGGGCTCGGCGACGCCGATCGCAAGGGTCGACAGCCCGACCGGGCCGCCGCCGAAGCGCTCGCACAGGGCGACCAGCAGGGCCCGGTCGACCTTGTCGAGCCCGCGCTCGTCGACGCCGAACACGTCGAGGCCGGATCGGGCGGCGTCGAGGTCGACCGTGCCCGACGCCCGCACGTCGGCGTAGTCGCGGACCCGCCGCAGCAGGCGGTTGGCGATGCGGGGGGTGCCCCGCGCCCGGCGGGCGATCTCGCGGGCGCCCTCGGGCTCGATCGGCACGTCGAGGATCCCGGCGGCCCGGACCACGATCGCCTCGAGATCGGCGGGCTCGTAGTAGTCGAGCCGGGCGACCAGGCCGAAGCGGTCGCGCAGCGGGCCGGTGATCAGGCCGGTGCGGGTGGTGGCGCCGACCAGCGTGAAGCGGGGGACGTCGATGCGGATCGTGCGCGCCGCGGGCCCCTTGCCGAGGACGATGTCGACGACGAAGTCCTCCATCGCCGGGTAGAGGACCTCCTCGACCGTGCGCGGCAGGCGGTGGATCTCGTCGATGAAGAGCACGTCCCCCTCGGCGAGCTGGCTGAGGATGGCGGCGAGGTCGCCCGCCCGCTCGAGCGCCGGACCCGACGTCACGTGCAGGGCCACGCCGATCTCGTTGGCGACGATGCCGGCGAGGCTGGTCTTGCCGAGGCCGGGGGGACCGGCGAACAGCAGGTGGTCGGCGGCCTGGCCCCGACGGCGGGCCGCCTCGAGGATGATGCTCAGGTGCTCCTTCAGCTCGGCCTGGCCGACGAAGTCGTCGAGCCGACGGGGCCGCAGCCCGGCCTCCGCCGCGTCCTCGTCGAGGCCGGCCTCCGGGGCGAGCAGGGCGTCGTCGTCGAGGTCGACCTCGACGTCGCCGAGCAGCTCCTCCCTCATCGGGGCGACCCGGCGCGGCGGAGCGCCTCGCGCACGAGGGTCGACACGTCGTCGCCCTCTGGGAGATCGCGGGTGGCCTCGGCGATCTCGTCGGCGCCGTAGCCGAGCGCGGCGAGCGCGTCACGGACGTCGGCCCGCACCGAACCGGCCGACCCGGCGGCGGCGCCGGACGCGGCGACGGCCCCGCCGAGGTCGCCCTCGGGCACGTCGAGGCGGCTCTTCAGCTCGACCAGCAGCCGGGCGGCGGTCTTCTTGCCGACGCCGGGCACGAGGCACAGGGCCGACACGTCGTCGTCGGCGAGCACCCGGCGCAGGGCGGCGGGCTCGTGGACCGACAGGATGGCGAGGGCGAGGGCCGGGCCGACGCCGTGGGCGGAGATCAGCGCCTCGAACGCGGTGCGCTCCTCGCGGGTGGCGAACCCGTACAGCACCTCGGCGTCCTCGCGGACGTGATGGTGGACCCACACGAACGCCTCGGCGCCGACGTCGGCCAGCATGGCGGCGGTCGCCGGCCCGGCGTGGACCCGGTACCCGACGCCGGCCACCTCGACCAGCACCTCGCCGTCTGGGCTGCGCTCGAGGAGCGTGCCCCGCAGCGAACCGATCATGCCGCTCATCGTCGCGCCCCCGCGGTGGCCGCCGCGCGCTCGCGGACCGGTGCGTGGGCGAGGTGGCAGAGGGCGAGGGCGGCGGCGTCGGCCGCGTCGGCGGGCCGGGGCACCGCCCCGAGGCCGAGGAGCGTCTGGACCATGTGGCCGATGGCCTCCTTGTCGGCGCGGCCGTCGCCGGCGACGGCCTGCTTGACCTGGGTGGGCGTGTACTCGACGACGGCGCAGCCGGCGCGGTGGGCCTCGGCCATGGCGATGCCGCTGGCCTGGCCGACCGCCATCGCGGTGCGCACGTTCACCTGGAAGAAGACCCGCTCGACGGCGACCACGTCGGGCCGCGCCTCGACGAGCAGCTCGCGCAGCTCGGTCTGGAGCTCGACCAGGCGGGCCGGCAGCGGGGCCGAGGCGGACGTGCGGATCACCCCGATCGCGCGGGCCCGGGCCCCGCGGGCGGCGCGCTCGACCACGGCGTAGCCGCAGCGCGACAGGCCCGGGTCGATGCCGAGGACGAACATGGGTTCGCAGGGTAGCCGGACCAACCCCTCCTCCCGGGGACCGCCCCGCCACCGTCCCCCCGTGCTCGGGCTCGGCCTCGCGCACCCTCCCCCCGTTCTGCGCGCGCCAGCGGCCACTCCTGACCGCCCACGCGCCAAGAACCGGAACCCACCCCGACTCCCCCGTTCTGCGCGCGCCAGCGGCCACTCCTGTCCGCCCACGCGCCAAGAACGGGATCCCACCGGCGGAGGCCCGGCCGCTCACGGTGGGGCGTGCGGCGCCGATGGAGGGCGGTGACCTCCCTACCCGAGCGCGCCCCCGCGGACCCCGTCGTCCTGCTCGAGGGCGTCGACCGCTCCTTCGGCGAGCACCGGGC
>JAAYBP010000276.1 GCA_012730075.1 Acidimicrobiales bacterium
GGCCGACGGGGCGTCGCAGTCGGCGAACACCTCCGACCACACGACCACGTCGGTGAGGCGGTCGCCACCCGCGTGGAGGTCGCGGATCCACCCGCCATCGACCCACGCCGCCCAGCCCGTGTCGCCCCGCCCGATCACGATGCGGTGCGGCCGACCGGGCTCCCACGCCAGGTCACGGGTGTTGGGGTTGTCGAGCGCGGACGGCAGGGGGCTCTCCGTCCCGGTGAGCTCGCGGCCGTCGGGGCCGTACCCGCCCCAGTTGACCGCCCGGCCGCCGGGGTACCGGGGGTGGTGCTGGAGACCGGCGTGTCCGCCGCCGTACCGCCGACCGGTGCCGTCGCGGAACGACGCCTGGAGCGCCCAGAACGACAGCCGCGGCACGCGGGGCGGCTCCAGCACGGTCAGGTCGACCGCGACCCGCGCCAGCGCGGGCGCCGGTCCGTCCCAGCGCCAGGTCAGGTGGAACGAGGAGGCGCCGTTGGCCGACGGCGGCCGACCCGAGGTGCGCTCCCGGGGCGCCGACGCCCCGAGCCATCGTCGCCAGCGGGAGGTCACGGTCGCGGCGTCGCCGGCATCGCCCCATCCTCCCAGGTCCGACCGGGAGTCGAGCTTCGTTGCCTCACGTCCCGCACGGCGAGGTCGCCCGGATCGGTCGCCGGGTCGACCCGGCCCTTCGGGTGAGATCTCGGGTCGCTCGGCCTCGAATCGGGCCGAGCTCGACTTCGATCCGATCGATCCAGGGGCCTGCCGTCCGTCATCCGCGACCACGTGACCGACGGGGTCGCGTCGATGCGCCGGCGGGGCGGCCCGGGCGGCCCGGTAGCCTCGCGCCGGTGGGAGCGGTGAAGGACGCCCAGCCCGTCGATCCCCCACCGGCGACGCGCCCGTGCCGGCTCCGTGACGACGTCGCGTTCGAGCGCCGCTGGCTCGACGACACGTCGTGGGTCGACGTCGCCCGCGGCGTGCTCGACGACGCCGGCGCGGTCGCCGACGCCCTGATGCACCGCCTGACCTGGGGCGAGGGCCAGGTGTTCCGCTACGACCACTGGGTGGACGTCCCCCGGCTCCAGACCGGGTACCGGCTCGCCACCCCGCCGCACCCGGTGCTCAACGACCTGCACCGGGCGCTCCAGCACCGCTACGGGGTGCACTTCGACGCCCCCTCGGTCGCCTGGTACCGAGACGGGCGCGACAGCGTCGCGTTCCACCGCGACCGCGACATGCGCTGGCTCGACGACACCCGCATCGCCCTGCTCGTCGTCGGCGAGCCCCGGCCGTTCCGGCTCCGCCCCCGGGACCACCGCAACGCCCACGACCTCGACCTCCACGGCGCGGTGGTCGAGCTGCGGCCCGGACACGGCGACCTCGTCGTCATGGGCGGCGGGTGCCAGGCGGGGTGGGAGCACGCGGTGCCGAAGGTCGACCACCGCGTCGGCGCGCGCCTGTCGGTGCAGTGGCGGTGGACGTCGCGCACCGGCCGCCAGGAGCGCGGCGGCAGCTACGGCGCGCCGCTCCACTTCTCGGCCCGCTGACCCCGCCCGATTCGCCGAAATTTCAATCCTGGTCCCCCGCATGCGTGGATCAGGATTGAAATTTGGGGATCTACGCTCGTCGGGGTGACCGCACGAGACCCGGCGACCGCCAAGCTGGCCGCCTTCGGCACGACGATCTTCGCCGAGATGACCGCGCTCGCCGTCGAGACGGGTGCGATCAACCTGGGCCAGGGCTTCCCCGACACCGACGGCCCGCAGGTGGTGCTCGACGCCGCGGTCGAGGCGATCCGCAGCGGGCGCAACCAGTACCCGCCGGGCCACGGGGTGCCCGAGTTGCGGGAGGCGATCGCCGCCCACCAGAAGCGCTTCTACGGCATCGACCTCGACCCCGACACCGACGTGCTGGTCACGACGGGCGCCACCGAGGGGCTGGCGGGCGCGCTCCTCGGGATGCTCGACCCCGGCGACGAGGTCGTCACGTTCGAGCCGATGTTCGACAGCTACGCGGCGTGCGTGGCCCTCGCCGGTGCGCACCTGGCCCCGGTGGCGCTCCGCCCGGGCCCCGACGGCTACGCGTACGACCCCGCCGAGCTGCGTGGCGCGATCACGCCCCGCACCAAGGTCCTGCTGTTGAACACGCCCCACAACCCCACCGGCAAGGTGTTCAGCACGGCCGAGATGGCCGACGTCGCCGCGGTCGCCCGCGAGCACGACCTGATCGTCGTCACCGACGAGGTCTACGAACACCTCGTGTTCGCCGGCGCCACCCACGTGCCGATGGCGACCCTCCCGGGCATGGCGGAGCGCACGCTCACCATCTCGTCGGGCGGCAAGACGTTCAACACGACCGGGTGGAAGGTCGGCTGGGCCACCGGTCCGGCGCCGCTCGTGGCTGCGGTCCGGGGCGCCAAGCAGTTCCTCACCTACACGAGCGGCGGGCCGTTCCAGCCGGCGATCGCCGTCGGACTCGGGCTCGACGACGCCTTCTTCGCCGGGCTCGCCGCCGTCATGGAGGCCAAAGCCCGCCGTCTCGGGGCCGGACTGGCGGCCGCCGGCTTCGACGTGGTGGCCCCCGAGGGCACGTACTTCACGACCGTCGACGTCCGGCCACTGTTCCCCGACGGCGACGGGGCGGCGCTGTGCCGGGCGCTCCCCGCCCTGTGCGGAGTGGTGGCGGTGCCGAACGAGGCGTTCTACGTACACCCCGCCGAGGGCCGGCACCTGGTGCGGTTCGCGTGCTGCAAGCGCGACGAGGTGATCGACGAGGCGGTCGAGCGGCTGGGGCGGCTGGCGGGGGCCCGACGGTGAGCGGGGGTCGCCTTCGGGTCGCGGCGGTGCAGCACGACATCGTGTGGGCCGACCGGGAGGCCAACTTCGAGCGGCTCGCCCCCCAGGTCGCGGCGGCCGCGGGCACCGGGGCGGGCCTGGTCGTGTTGAGCGAGACGTTCTCGACCGGGTTCGCCGTCGGCGATGACGGCCTGGCCGAGCCGGAGGGCGGACCCAGCTCGCGCTTCCTCGCCGCCATGGCCCGCGAGCACGGCGTGTGGGTCGCGGGATCGTGCCCCGAGCACCCCGTCGACGACCCGGACCCGCGTCCGTTCAACACCCTCGTGCTGGCCGGACCCGACGGCACCGAGCACCGCTACCGCAAGATCCACCCCTTCACCTACGCCGGGGAGGACCGCTGGTTCCGGGCCGGCGACGAGCGGGTGATCGTCGAGATCGACGGGGTCCGCGTCGCGCCGTTCGTCTGCTACGACCTCCGCTTCGCCGACGAGATGTGGGCCCTCGCCGACGACACCGACCTGTACCTGTTCCCGGCGAACTGGCCGGCGAGCCGCCGGGTGCACTGGCAGGCGCTCCTCCAGGCCCGGGCGATCGAGAACCAGGCGTACGTCGTGGGCGTGAACCGGGTCGGCGAGGGCGGCGGCCTGTCCTACTGCGGAGACAGCCGCATCGTCGATCCGCTCGGCGAGCTGCTCGCCACCGCCGCGGGCGGCGAGAGCCTGCTGGTGGCCGACGTCGACACCGCGGTGGTCGCCGAGGTGCGCGAGCACTTCCCCTTCCTGCGCGACCGCCGCTGAGGACCGGTTCAGGCCGGGAAGCGCTCGGACCCGTCCTCGAGCGGGACGCCCAGGCTGTTCAGCAGGAACGACACCAGGTGGTAGTGGCCGACGACGACGGGGACCTCGACCATCTGGCGTTCGTCGTAGCGCTCGGCGAGGGCGGCCCAGGTGGCGTCGGTGAGGCAGGAGTCGTCGTGCAGCTCGTCGGCCGCCCGCAGGAGCAGCGCGTCGAAGGGGTCCCACCCTGCCGCGTCGGGCCCGACGGCGACCCGGGCGATCTCGTCGTCGGTGAGGCCGGCGGCCCGCCCGACGACGACGTGCTGGGCCCACTCGTACTCGGAGCCGCAGCGCCATCCGGTCCGAAGGATCAGCAGCTCGCGGTCACGGGCGGGCAGGCGGCCGGCGAGCAGCTTCCCGCCGAAGGGCAGCCACCTGGCGAACAGGCCCGGGTGGCGGACGAACGTGGCGAAGATGTTCACGGTCGGTCCGCCCAGACCGACCTGGGCCATCAGCTCGGTCTGGCGCTCGTCCATCTCCTCGGCAGGCAGCGGGGGGATGCGGGCCTTGGTGGGGCGGGGTCCGGTGGTGGGGGGCACCATCGCAGTCTGCCCCGCGCTCCGGCTCCCGGCCCCAGCCGCCTCCCGGCCCCCACGCCACATCCGTTTCTCCGCGCGCCAGCGGCCACCCGTGACCGCCCACGCGCCAAGAACCGACCGAGCCCCAGCCGCCGGCCGGCCCAACCCGGCAGCCGTTCTACGCGCGCCAGCGGCCACCCGTGACCGCCCACGCGCCAAGAACCGACGGGGTCCCGCCCCGCAGCCGTTCTACGCGCGTCAGCGGTCATCGGTGACCGGTCACGCGCCAAGAAGCGATGGGGCAGGGCGTGGCGGAGGAGGCGGCGCGGGGCGGGGCGGGGGCGGGGCGGGGCGGGTCAGGGGGCGAGGCGGGTGCGGACCAGGTCGCGGAGGCGGTCGACGTTGACGCCCTTGGCGGCGCTCACCCAGGTGACCTCGCGGGGATCGAGGTCGAGCCCGGCGGCGAGGTCGCGCTTTCGACGGTCGCGGGTCGACGCCTTCACCTTGTCGTGCTTGGTGGCGACGACGTCGTAGGGCCGTTCGTGGTGGTCGAGCCACTCGACCATCTGGACGTCGAGCGGCGTCGGGCCGACCGCGCCGTCGACGAGCACGAGGATCGTGGTCAGCTCGTCGCGCCCCAGCAGGTAGCCCTCGATCATCCGCGCCCACGAGGCCCGCATCTGCGCCGGGGCCTTGGCGTAGCCGTAGCCGGGGCAGTCGACGAGCGTGGCGTCGCGGCCGTCCTCGTCGAGGCGGAAGCAGTTGAGCAACCGGGTGCGCCCGGGGGTCTTGGACACGTGGGCGAGCCCGGTGCGGTTCGCGAGCGCGTTGAGGAGCGACGACTTGCCCACGTTGGAGCGGCCGACGACGGCGACCTCGGCGCGGGTCGGGGGGAGGCGGTCGAGCCGGTCGGCGGAGGTGACGAACTCGAGCCGCAGGGGTCCGGGCACCTCAGCCCGACGGCCGGGTGGTCGTCGGCGCGGTCGTGGCCGGCGCGGTGGTCGTCGCGTCGTCGGGGGGATCGCCATCGTCGGACGGATCGCCCTCGGTGGTGGTCGTCGAGTCGTCGCGACCCTCGCGGCGGGCCGCCAGCTCGTCGACCAGGCGCTGCGCCTCGTTGACGTGGAGCTGGTACGAGCCGAGGTCGTTCTCGGCGAGGGCGGCGTCGGCGAGGTCGAACTCCTCCTGGATGCGGGTGAGCAGCTCGTCGTCGGTGCCGTCGAACGCATCCGGATCGTCGGGTTCCTCGCCCGGATCGTCCGGATCGGCGCCGGGATCGTCGACGTCGTCGGGGTCGCTGCCGGGGGCTACGGGCTCCTCGAGCGTGCCCGGCGACTGTCCGAACAGCTCGGTCAGCGCCTCGTCGAGCGTGCGACCGACGGCGACCCGGTTGGAGTCGGGGCCGTCCTGGAACGACGCGACGACCCTGGTGATGCGGGGCACGCGCGTCGAGTCGGTGGTGATGTACATCGACCGCACGTACAGGATCGACTGCTCGATCGGCACCAGCAGCACGTTCCCGAAGGTGATCTCGTTCTCGTTCTGGCCGAGCTGGGCGCGCAGGCGGGCGACGGTGTCGTTCTGCTGGATGCCGGCCGCGGCGACGCTCGGGCCGTTGGGCAACCGGTCCGACGGCATCGTGTAGTTGACCAGCTCGCCGTCGGGCGTGGCGGTCAGGAACGCGGTGAGCTGCCCCCGCGACACCGGGGTGAAGGGTCTCAGCAGCACGAAGGACACGTCGTCCTCGCCGGGCAGCTTCAGGAGCTGGTAGGTGGGCTCGATGCCGGCCTGGAACCGGGCGACCGGCGGTTCCTCGGCGGCGTTCACCGCGGTCGACTGGGTGGTGGTGGTCGCCGACTCCGACGTGTCGGGGTCGGGGGCGACGGCCCACGCGGCGGTGCCCTGGAGGAGCTGGTCGGCGTCGTCGACGTGGTACTTGCCCCACATCGAGGTCTGCACGCGGAACAGGTCCTCGGGATAGCGGAAGTGGTCCTGGAGCCCCGGCGGGGCGTCGTCGATCGGGGTGAACAGGTCGGGGAAGGCGTCGCGGTAGGCGGCGAGGATCGGCTCCTCGTCGTCGACGACGTAGAAGTCGACGGTGCCGTCGTAGGCGTCGACGACCGCCTTGACCGGGTTGCGCACGTAGTTGAAGTCGTGGCCCGACAGGCCCGACGCGGACGGGATGTCGGCGTCGACCTCGACGCCCTGCGCGTTCGGGAACCAGTCGGAGGTGGTGTAGCCGTCGACCACGTAGACGATGCGCCCGTCGAGCAGCACCGCGTAGGGGTCGTGGTCGAAGCGGAGGAACGGGGCGAGCGACTCGACCCGGGACACGACGTCGCGCTGGAGCAGGATGCGCGACTCGGGGCTGATGCTGGAGGAGATCAACGGCTCGATCTCGCCGAAGCGCAGGGCGAACGCGGCGCGCCGCAGCGTCCCGTCGAGCGGCACCCCGTCGGCCCCGCCGTACTGGTCGTACTCGGCGTCGTCGTCCTGCTGGTACTCGAGCTCGTTGCGGTTGGTGTTGACGATCTTGTAGCCGGTCTGTCCCTCGCCGAAGTAGAGCGACGCGTTCTCGACCGTCGGGTACGACTCCTCGCCGTCCTGGGGGATGTCGCGCAGCACGAGCGAGGGCTGGCCGTCGCTCGTCTTGGCGTTGGCGGGAGCCATGATCGCCCCGTACCCGGACGTGTAGACGAGGCGGGTCGACTCCCAGCCGCGGTTGGGGATGCCGGCGTCGTCGAGCTGCCGGAGGGCGACCATCACCTGCCGGAGCTGGCCGTCGACCTCGTAGCGGTCGACGTCGACGTCGCTCACCTCGTAGAAGGGCGCCGGCGCCTGGAGCCGCTGGAACGACGCCTCGACCTCCTCGGGGTCCCACAGGCGGATGTTGCGGACCGTGTCGGCGTTGGCGAGCAGCTGCTCGCCGGTCAGCTCGCCGTCGGCGGCGAAGTCGCGCTCCTCGATGCCGTCGAGCCCCAGGGCGTAGCGGGTCGCGGCGATGTTGTGCTCGATGTACGGGGACTCCAGCGCGGACTCCCGCGGCTCGACCCGGAAGCGCTGCACGAACGCCGGGACCAGCTCGCCGGCGAGCACCGCGACCAGCCCCCACAGGCCGACCGCGATCACCGGCAGCACCCAACCCCGGCGCCAGATGTTGACGATGAACAGCACGGTGGCGAACAGCGAGATCATCACCAGCAGGTAGATCGCCTTGAGCTGCACGTTGACGTCGGTGTAGGTGGCGCCGTCGACCGGCCCGCGCCCGGAGAAGACGAGCTGGTACCGGTCGAGGAAGTACTGGGCGGCCCGCACCAGGGCGATGGCGGCGAGCAGCACCGAGATGTGGGCCTTGACGTGGGCTCCGACGCGGTCCTGGGCGGCCTGGAGGCGGATCCCGCCGTTCAGGTAGTGCACCACGACCGACGCGACCAGCACGACGACCAGCGACGAGAACAGCCAGCCGGCGACGAACCGCAGGAACGGCAGTTGGAAGACGTAGAACCCGGCGTCGAGCCCGAACGTCTCGTCGCGGACGCCGAAGTCCTGGCGATGCCGGAACAGCAGCCAGTTGCCCCACTGACCGGCAACGCCGCTGCCCGCGACGACGGCGATCAGTCCGGCGACCGCGCCCCGCACCAGGCGCGAGCGGCGGCCGACGACCTCGCGGTAGCGCAACACCAGCTCGTCCTCGTTGGTGCCGCCGAAGCGGATCGTCTGTCCGCTCAACCGTTCGGCGACCGCCAGGTTGACCCACATCAGGGCGAAGAACCCGAGCGTGAAGATCGCGACGAGCGAGACCTGGGCCCCCAGGAGGCGCCGCCAGACGTCACCGGCTCCGACGGAGTCGAACCAGAGGTAGTCGGTGTACCAGCCGGCGATGCCCCGCAGCGACGTGCCGAGCACGAACACCGCGACGAGCACGACGATCAGGATCGTCCGCGCCCGTCCCCGTGGCACACGCAGGCGCCGTTCCCGCGGCGGGCGCGACGGCATCTCGGACGGGGGGCGCATAGGGGCCGCAGCCTACCGACGCGCCCCGCCCACCCC